>JAFAMT010000235.1 GCA_019233085.1 Herbaspirillum sp. | reverse complement strand
CAAATTCGCCATGAAGTCGCCATTTGCCAACATCTTGTGCACCCATTGCCCGGCCGACTCGGTCAGGGCCGGCAATTCGGCCTGCAGTGCCTGCCAGTTGGCGCTCCAGTCGAGCTGGCCGGGATAGGCGCCGTTCCAGGCCCGGTCCAGATCGGCCAGGGCCGCCGTGGCGGGGTCGTAGATCTTGAGGAAGGCGTTCAGCTTGGTGTGGTGCAAGTTCTTGTCCTGGTGATAAATGTTCCACAGGAAAGGTTTGCCCGCCCATTGTGCCCGCACGAAGGAATCCTCCCCCCGCACGAAGTTCAGGTCACAGCTCCACAGGAGCTTGTCATAGTCGGTTTGCGGCACGAAAGGCAGTACCCGCACGCTCAATTGGCCCTGCGTCGCGCCTGCACCCGGCACCATCGGCTGGCCCAGGAAAGCCTCGACCGTGGCGCGCCCGACGCCCTCCGGCACAAGGCAGGTCACCGGCACCGGCGAACTTTGCCAGGCGGCAAACAGCTCGGCGATGGGGGCATAGTCGTAGCAGAACAGCGAGACCTTGCAGCCCTGCTGCTCCTGCGGGCTCACGCCCAGGCCTTGCAGGAAGCCGGTGGACTCGCCGCTGCCCTGGAAGGCCAGGCGCCGTTCCAGCAGGTCGGCTTCGACGCTGAGGCCGCCGGTGCGCTCATTGAAGCCGGGGAAGAAGAAGTATTTGGTCAGCTTCAGCGAGCGATGCGGCGAAGGCAGGGTGTGGCAACCCTCGACCCAGGGTTCGGCCGACAGCCCCTCAAGATTGAACCAGACCGGCTTGACCGGCCGCAGCGCCATCGCTTCCACATAGCCGGGTGGAATCTCGCAGCCGAAGAATTCGATGACGATATCGGCCACGTCGGCGGGCGTGTAGGTGTCGTCCTGTCCGCGCCAGTGCTGCACGGTCACGCCGGCGACGACTTGCGTGATGGCGCCGGTGTCGACCGGCGGCCAGATGCGCTGGAAGCTGGCCAGGTCGTCCACCCACAGCCGCACCGCGATCCCGTGCTCATGCGCCAGCTGTCGCGCCAGGCGCCAGCAGATGCCGATATCGCCATAGTTGTCGACGACCTTGCAGAAGAGGTCCAGGGAGCGCAGCGGATTGATTGGGGTTGTCATGCCGGGGTGGGTAAAAAAACGGAGCAGCGCGCATGGTTCACGCTCTGCGGCCGGAAAGCAAGCCCCTGGCTTAAAAAGGGGCTGGCCGGTTCAGTGCCTGGTTACGCTCCGGGCTCAGGCGGCCGGCGCCACCGACGCCCCCGAGATGCCATGTCGCGCCAATGCGGCAGCGACGAAACCGCTGGTTTTCATCTGCTCGACAAAGCCCGCCAGGAAGGCGGCCGCGTCCGCCCCGCGCGACTTGGGCGTGCCCATGGCCTGCTGGATCACCATGAAGCGCTCGTTGAGCAGGCGCAGCCCGCCGATCTTGCCGGCATCCTGTTCCAGCTGCTGCTTCACCCCGGCGGCGACTTCGGCGCCTTCCTGCAGGAAATGCAGCACCACCGCCGGCGAGGTCGGGGCGCGCAGGATGGTAGCCTGCTTCAGCTTACGGGTGAGATAGAGGTCATAGGCGCTGCCCTTGCCGACCACCACCCGATGGCCGGCGCGGTCGACCTCGTCGTTGGTCTGCAGCGGCGAATCGTTCTTGACCAGGTAATAGCCTTCGATCAACACATAGGGGGCGGTAAAGGCGATCTGCTGGCCGCGCACCGGGTCGATGGCAAAGAAGCCGAAGTCGGCCTGTTCGGCCGCCACGGCTTCCACCGACTTGCCGGCGGCGTCGAAGACCACCAGTTCCAGTTCGGCCTGCAGGGCCCTTGCCAGCTCCCCGGCCAGGTCGACCGAAACGCCGCAGGGCTGGCCCTGGGCGTCGCGACCGGCCAGGATGGGATTGCCCAGGTTGATGGAGGCACGCAGCTTGCCGGTGGGCGTGAAGGCGGAACGGATGGCGGGAGTCGGGTTCATGAGGAGGGCAGTCAGTGAGCGATGGGGTGGTCCATTCTAGGCAGGACAGCTGTCCATGCATAGCTGTCGCAAGGAAATCACATCATTTCAAATTAAATAGCTTGCAATTTAATTTTGAGCGTTTTAATATGCTCTCCATGGACAAGACGACGACCCCGACGCTAAGCGAAGCACTGATCGATGAAGCCTTGCTTCTCGACAACCAGTTGTGCTTCGCCATGTACTCGGCGTCGCTGGCGATGACCAAGGCTTACAAGAAGATTCTGGCGCCGCTGGAGATTACCTATCCGCAATACCTGGTCATGATGGTGTTGTGGGAGCAGGACCAGGTCATCGTCTCCGAGCTGGGCGCGCGGCTGTTCCTCGATTCTGGCACGCTCACGCCCTTGCTCAAGCGCATGGAGGCGATGGGCCTGTTGAAGCGGGCCCGCGATGCCGGCGACGAGCGCCGGGTCGTGGTCAGCCTCACCGATGCCGGCCGCGCCCTGCGCGAGAAGGCCCGCGCGGTGCCGGTGCAGATGAGCTGCATGTTGCCGTCGCTGGAGCAGGTAAAAAATCTGGTCGTCGAGTTGAAGCAGGTCAGAAAAGGCCTGTACGATGGCGAAGGGGCGTGATTGGCTCCTTCATATGTGTGGTTTATATTGTGAACAATTATATTGTTAACTATTTATATGATTGCCGGATGGCGCAGATGCCGGTCCGGTACAGGCAAGACGGCAGCACCGTAGAACGCATTTGCAGTTGCAGTAGCAGGAAATGAATTAACCCGGCGGATCTTTCGCCAGCTCTTACCCTCGAAAGCAGACCCGTAAGGGTCTTAACCTGAAACCTTGAAAGGAATCAACATGCCCTCGCACAAGATCGAAAAAGCCCTCTACACCGCCACCGCTACCGCCACTGGCGGCCGTGAAGGCGCAGCCAAGTCCTCCGATGGCGTCCTCGACGTCAAGCTGTCGACCCCGAAGGAACTGGGCGGCGCTGGCGGCAACGGCACCAACCCGGAACAACTGTTCGCAGCCGGTTACTCCGCTTGCTTCCTGGGCGCGCTGAAGTTCGTCGCCGGCCAGGCCAAGGTGGCCCTGCCTGCGGATGCTAGCATCACCGGCAAGGTCGGCATTGGCCAGATCCCCAACGGTTTCGGCATCGAAGCTGAACTGAACATCTCGCTGCCGGGCCTGGACACCGCCGTGGCGCAGGATCTGGTGAACAAGGCGCACCAGGTGTGCCCGTACTCCAACGCCACCCGCGACAACATCAACGTCACCCTGAACCTGGTGTGATCCATTGATCCATTGATCCGTTGATCGATGGCTGCTCTCGCCACTGTCCCCAGGGATAGTGTGCGGGGAGTAAAAAAAGCGCCGCCGCGACTCGTTCGCGGCGGCGCTTTTGCGTGGCGGGCCTTGATCAGCGTGTCAGGTTCCGCAGCAGGGTGCGGGCGATCAAACGGTGGAAAGGCATGATCGCCGCCAGGTAGACCCGTCCCAGCCACCGCTTGGTGCGGACCACCGTGGTGATGGTCAGCCAGCCCGGCCCGTCGTTGTCGGCGGCTTGTACGTCCGATTTTTCGACGCAGAGGCGAAAATCCAGGTGGCTGTCATCAAGCCCCATGACCACCCGGCCAGCCTGCGCCATGATCAGCGGGAAGCCGGTCGGGGTGCGGTTGTCGGCTGCACGCTTCAAGCCCAGCGGCGTCACGAGACGGTCGCGCAACTGCATCAGGGCGCTGACCCAGGCCGGTTGCGCTGCCATCATCCTGGCGGTCAGTTCGGTCGTGTCCATCGCGGCCAGTTGCGGCGTGAGACGGATACGGTAGCTGTCGGCAAAGGCGGCACCGGGCAAGAGCGCCCAGTGGTGCGGGGCGGGGGCGATTTCCTCGGTGTGTTGCCAGCACGGTGATTGCATGGTGGGCCTCCTCGGGTAGGGAGTGAAGCTGGGGGGGTGAAAAAAAAGCCGGCTGCCTTGCGGCGCCGGCTTGCGGTCTTATTTGCCGCCGCGCCGCTTCTGCGACGCCGCACGCGCGCTGGCGAAGCGCTCGTGGGTTTCCTCAGCCTTGCGGCGGCCGAAGGCGTAGTTGGCTTCCAGCCACATGACATTGATGATGCCGAAGGCCAGTGCCAGGCCGATGCCAAGTATCCAGGCGAAGTACCACATGATGTTCTCCTTGTTCCAGTTCGATATTGATCGTGATCAGTAGGCCGTGTGTTCATTCTCGCGGATGTCGCGGGCGGTCACCTTGCCACGGACCACGCGATACACCCAGCCGGTGTAGACGATGATGAGCGGCAGGAAGATCAGCACCATCCAGAACATCAGGCCCAGCGTCTTATGGCTCGATACCGCATCCCACAGGGTCAGGCTGCTCTTGGCGTCCAGCGAGGACGGCATGATGAACGGGAAGAGCGACATGCCGGCGGTCAGGATGATGCCCGTCACCGACAGGCCGCTGGCGATGAAGGCCAGGCGGGCGCTGCGCAGCAGGGCCAGCAGCGCCGCCAGTACCGCACCGCCCACGCCCAGCGCGGGGAACAGCTTGGTGACGGGCCACCTGGCGTAGTTGTCGAACCAGGCGCCGGCCACCACTTCCACTGTCTTGGCCAGGGGCGTGAAGGCGCTGTTGGCGTCGGGCATGGAGGTGATGCGATAGCCGGGCAACTGCGCGACCCAGAAGCCGCCGACGACGAACAGCACCACCGTGACCAGGGCCGCGCCGATGACGGTCTTGCGCGAGCGCTCGCCCACGGCGGCATCGGTCTTGACGAAGGCGAACGCGGCACCGTGCATCAGCAGCATGGCCACCGACAAGAGTCCCGCCAGCAGGCCGAAGGGGTTCAGCAGGGCGAAGAAGCTGCCGGTGTATTCCACCCGCATGGTGTCGTCATAGTGGAAAGGCACACCCAGCAGCAGGTTGCCGAAGGCCACGCCGCAGATCAGGGGCGGTACGAAGCCGCCGATGAACAGACCCCAGTCCCAGGCATTGCGCCAGCGCGGATCGGCCACCTTGCTGCGGTAGTCGAAACCGACCGGGCGGAAGAACAGCGAGAACAGCAGGATCATCAGGGCGATGTAGAAGCCCGAGAAGGCGGTGGCATACACCAGCGGCCAGGCCGCGAAGGTGGCGCCGCCGGCGGTGATGAGCCAGGTCTGGTTGCCTTCCCAGGTGGGGCCGATGGAGTTGATCAGCACGCGCCGTTCGGTGTCGGTCTTGGCGGCGAAGGGCAGCATGATGCCCACGCCGAAGTCGAAGCCGTCAGTGAGTGCGAAGCCGATGATGAGCACGCCGACGAAGGCCCACCAGATCAGTTTGAGTGTTTCGTAGTCGAAGATCATTCTGTTTTCCTCATTTCTTGCGGGGGCTTACTGGGCCGACGGCTTCAGGGGCGGCGGCAGGACGGCGCCGTGCTTCTTCTGCTGGGCCAGGGTTTCCCAGTGGTATTGGCCGGTGTGCAGGCTGCTCGGCCCCAGGCGGGCGTACTTGACCATCAGGATCATCTCCACCACCAGCAGGAAGGTGTAGAAGAGGATGAAGCCTGCCAGGCTGAAGTAGAGACTGCCCGGTTGCAGCGAGGAGGCCGACAGGTGGGTCGGCAGGATGCCTGCGATGGTCCAGGGCTGGCGACCGTATTCGGCCACGATCCAGCCCAGTTCGGCGGCGATCCAGGGCAACGGAATGGCGATCACCGCCAGGCGCAGCAACCAGCGTTGCGGGGCCAGCTGCTTCTTGGCCAGGAACCAGAACGAGGCCGCGAAGATGAACAGGAACAGGAAGCCCAGTCCCACCATGCCGCGGAAGGCCCAGAACATCGGCGCGACCTTGGGAATGGTGTCATTGACGGCCATGGCGATCTGTTCTGGCGTGGCATCGACGACGTTGTTGGTGTACTTCTTCAGCAGCAGGCCATAGCCCAGGTCCTTCTTGAGCTTGTCGAACTCGGCGCGGGCCGCGGGGGACTTGTCGCCGGACTTCAGGCGGGCCAGGGCGGTATAGGCCAGCATGCCGTTGCGGATGCGGACTTCGTGTTGCTTCTTCAGGTCCTTGATGCCCAGCACTTGCGTATCGGTCGAGCGGGTGCCGATCAGGCCCAGCACGTAGGGGATCTTGATGGCGTAGTCGGTGTGGTCTTCCTTGTCATTGGGCAGGCCGAACAGGGTCAGGCCGGCCGGGGCCGGGTGGGTATCCCACTCGGCTTCGATGGCGGCCAGCTTGACCTTGTTGACTTCACCGGCGGTGTAGCCCGATTCGTCACCCAGCACGATCACCGAGAGCGTGGCGGCCAGGCCGAAACCCGAGGCCACCGCAAAGGAGCGCAGCGCGAAGGCGGTGTCGCGGGCCTTCAACAGGTACCAGGCCGAGATGCCCAGCACGAACATGGAGGCCGTCACGTAGCCGGCGGCCACGGTGTGGACGAACTTGACCTGGGCCACCGGGTTGAAGATCACCTCGCTCATGCTCACCAGTTCCATGCGCATGGTCTCGAAGTTGAACTCGGCGCCGACCGGATTGTTCATCCAGCCGTTGGCAATCAGGATCCACAGCGCCGACAGGTTCGAGCCCAGCGCCACCAGCACGGTGACGATCAGGTGCTGCTTGCGCGAGAGCTTGTCCCAGCCGAAGAAGAACAGGCCCACGAAGGTCGATTCCATGAAGAAGGCCATCAGGCCCTCGATGGCCAGCGGGGTGCCGAAGATGTCGCCCACGTAGTGCGAGTAATAGGACCAGTTGGTGCCGAACTGGAATTCCAGCGTGATGCCGGTGGCCACGCCCATGGCGAAGTTGATGCCGAAGAGCTTGCCCCAGAAGCGGGTCATGTCCTTGTAGATCTGGTTGCCGGTCATGACATAGACCGACTCCATGATGACCAGGATCCAGGACAGGCCTAGCGTCAGGGGGACGAACAGGAAGTGATACAGCGCTGTGACGGCGAATTGCAGCCGTGACAGCGACACGACTTCATCGATGGGAACCATGTGTTGTTACTCCGGTGATGTTGAGACTTGGGGTGTTGCGGTATTCGTCGGCGCCGGCGCCATCGCGGCCGGCGCCAGCATGCGTTGTTCGACGCTGGCCGTGGGCATGCGCATGTGCTTGGCTTCGGGATGAGCGAAGAAGGTCTTGGCCAGCACCGTGATGAGGGCGACCTTGACCACCAGCAAAATGGTGATTTCCACGCCCAGCGGCAATTTGGTCAGGCGGGGGAACTTGCGCAGCAGAGACATGGATCACTCCTTTTCCCGGGTAGCGCCGGGGCGGAACTTGTCACGCACATCGAGCAGTTTCTTGACCTTGGAACCCATCTTCATGAGCGAAACCAGGGTCTCCGGCGAGAGCCGCTGCACGTCGTCGAACCAGGAACTGGAGAGCTCGATCAATTCATACATCTCGCGCATGCGTTGTTGTACTTCCTTGTCGTCATGGCTGCCGGGCGACTCCAGCAGGGCATCGCGCAGCATCGACAGGGTAGGCTCGATCTCGCGGCGGCGACGTTCTTCCAGCAGGACCTTGAAGATGTCCCAGATGTCACCCGGCGGCTCGAAGTATTCGCGGCGGTCATTGGGTTTGTGCAGAAGCTTGACCAGGCGCCAGGACTGCAATTCCTTCAAGCCCATGCTCACGTTGGAGCGCGAGAAACTGAGGTATTCAGCGATCTCGTCGGCGTTGAGCGCGCGGCCGCAGATGTAGAGCAGGGCATAGATCTGCCCGACCGTGCGATTGATGCCCCAACGGCTACCCATCTCGCCGAAATGGCCGACGAAACGCTGCATCAGGGGACTGAGGACCTTGTTTTCCATATCTAGATATTTTGAAATTTCAGTAATTACTGAAATTTAAAACAATTGCTTGTCTCATCGCAATGACACGTGACCGCGGTATTTGCTGATAGCAGATATCACCGATGAGAATGACCCAGTCCTGGCGCGGCTGCGCGAGGGGAGGGCAGTGGCGCTCCACAGGCAGGGTGGGACAATATGTCACACCAGTCCTTGCGAACTTCCCGGTTCCGCAAGGCTGCAGTCCTGTGTTGCACCGCGTGAAGCTATTTTCACGCTTTCCTACAAATGCAGAAGAGATTGGCCGATAGGAAAGCTGACGCCGATCAACTAAAGTCCATTTCAAGCTCTGCCGTGGCGCAGGCGCGTTGCGATCCCGTCACGGGCGGCAGGCCGGGCAGTCATGGATTGCTCTGGCCCATTTCACTCCCGGAGGCCTGGCCTCCCCCTTTCCCGAGGATGCTCACCGATGCTGGGTTTCGATTTCCGCGTAGCCAGGATGGTCTGGACCATCTTCCTGGTGGCGCTGCTGCTGTTCATCATCTACACCATCTCGGCTACGGTGCTGGTGCTGGTCTTTGCGGTCTTCTTCAGCTACCTGGTCTATCCGCTGGTGGAGTTGCTGGAGCGCGTGCGGCCGCCGCGCGTTCCGCGCACCGTGTCCATCGCCCTGGTGTTCGTGCTGGCGACCGCCCTCGTGGTGGCGGTGGCGACCGTCTTCGGTGCGCGCATCCAGGAGGAAGCCTTGCGGCTCTCCGAGCAATTGCCGGCGCTGCTGCGCTCCAACGACGCCGTCTCGCGCCTGCCCCTGCCAGGCTTTGCCGAGCCGCTGCGCTCGCGCATCCTGGGCTTCATCCGCGACCAGCTGGCCAATGGCACCGACCAGGCCATGCCGCTGGCCAAGCAGTTCGGGGTGGGCGTCATGCATGCGGCCAGCAACCTGATCTACCTGGTGCTGGTGCCGGTGATCAGCTTCCTGCTCATCAAGGAGGCGCCGGCCATGCGCGAGGAAATGCTGTCCTGGATGAACCGCGCCAACCGCAAGCTGTGGGATGGCATCATCACCGACCTCGATGTCCTGCTCTCGCGCTATGTGCGTGCCTTGCTGTTGCTGTCGATGGCGACCCTGGTGGCCTACAGCATCGCGTTCTCGCTCATGGGCGTGCCCTATGCGATGTTGCTGGCGGGCCTGGCGGCGGTGCTGGAGTTCATTCCCTTCGCCGGTCCCCTGGCGGCCAGCGCGGCCGCGCTGGTGGTGGCCGGCTTCAGCGGCTACGACCATCTGCTGTGGCTGGGCGGCTTCATCCTGGCCTATCGGATATTCCAGGATTACGTGCTCAATCCCTACCTGATGAGCGAGGGGGTGGAAGTGAGTCCCTTGATGGTGATCCTGGGCCTGCTGGCCGGTGACCAGCTGGGCGGGGTGGCCGGTATCTTCCTGTCGGTGCCGGTGATGGCGGCGCTGAAGATCATTTTCACCCGCGCCTCGGCGGCGCAGAAAGCCCGCCGCGCCGCCGAGGCGCGCGAGGCTGAACTCAGGGAAGCGTCGCCGCCGGCGGGAAGCTGAGGGTGAAGCGGATCCAGCCCGGCTGCGGGCATTCCACCGTGGCCGTGCCGCGATGCAGGGCCATGATGGCCTTGACGATGGCCAGTCCCAGGCCGTTGGATTCGGTGAAGGCGCTGCGCGAGAGGTCGCCCCGGTAGAAGCGGTCGAACATGCGCACCATCGCGTGCGGGGTGACGTCGTCGCTGCGGTTTTCGACGATGATGCGGCTGCCGCCGTCATCACTGTGCGCCTGAATGCGGATGCTGCTGTCGGGCTCGCCATAGCGCACCGCATTGATGACCAGGTTGTTCACCGCGCGGCGCCACATGATCAGGTTGGCCTGGCACACGCCCTGGGCAGCGAGTTCGAAGCGCATGCCGCGCTCGTCGGCAATGCCCTCGAAGTAGTCGGTGATCTTGCCCAGTTCCTCGGACAGGTCCAGCTGGGTGCACTCCACGGCCAGCGTGGCGTGGTCGGCCTGGGCCAGGAACAGGATGTTCTCGACGATGCGCGCCAGGCGCTGCAATTCTTCCACGTTCGATTCCAGCAACTGCTCGTATTCTTCCGGCGAGCGACGCTGCCCCAGCGCCACCTGGCTCTGGCCCATGAGCACATTGATGGGGGTGCGGATCTCGTGGGCCAGGTCGCCGGAAAACTGCGCCAGGTGGGCGTAGCCGGCTTCCAGCCGGTCCAGCATGGCGTTGAAGGACAGCGCCACGCGACGCAGCTCGGCCGGCATGCCGTCCTGCTCCAGGCGGGCCGAGAGATGGTCCGGGGTGATCTGGGCGGCGCGCTGGCTCATCGCCACCAGCGGCTGCAGGCCGCGGCGCAGCAGCAGGAAGCCGAGCAGGGCGGTCAGCAGGACGGCCGCGGCGGCCGCGCCGGCGATGCGCCAGCGATAGCTGCGCATCATTCGCGCTTCCTGCACCATCACGTAGGCGGCCACGATTTCCACCGTATCGCCACCCTGGCCCCGACCGCGGCCGACGTCGGCCAGGGCCGAGACCCAGCGCACCTTCACACCATCGTCGCGGGTGCTGGTGATCAGGTTGGCGGCCGACACCGGTTGATCCACCGGCAGCGGTTCCATCGGCGGCGGGACCAGGTGGTCGGGATTGCTCTGGATGAACGGGGCTTCATTGCGACGGCGGAAGATGCGTACGTCCTGCTCGTTGCCCATCATGCTCTCGAAGAGGGCAGGGCGCTGCTCCATCTGCTCGACGTTGTAGAGATCCTGCATCAGCGTGCGGAAATGCTCGACCCGGCCGATCAGCGCCTGGTCGGCGCGCTGGGCCAGCGCCTGGCGGGCCGCGTCATCCAGGTAGATGCCCAGGCTGGTCACGACCAGGCAGGCCAGCAGGGCGAACAGCGCCGTGACCCGGGTGGTCAGCGTCCAGCCGCCACCGGCGGCCGCTTCGGTGCGGTCGTTCATGGTTCTTCAGAGAACATGTAGCCGACGCTGCGCACGGTGTGGATCAGCTTCTGCTCGAAGGGGGCATCGACCTTGGCGCGCAGGCGCTTGATGGCGACATCGACGACGTTGGTGTCGCTGTCGAAGTTCATGTCCCAGATCTGCGAGGCGATCACGCTGCGCGACAGTGCCTCGCCGCGACGCTTGATGAGCAGGTGCAGCAGCATGAATTCCTTGTTGGTGAGGGCGATGTTGACGCCCTGGCGTGTCACCTTGTGACGCACGTGGTCCAGTTGCAGATCGGCGATCTCGTAGACCTCGGTCTCGCGGGTGACGCCGCGCCGCAGCAGGGTGCGGATGCGCAACACCAGCTCGGTGAAGGAAAAGGGCTTGACCAGGTAATCGTCGGCGCCCAGTTGCAGGCCGCGGATGCGGTCATCCACATGGTCCTTGGCCGTCAGGAAGAGCACCGGCAGGTCGCGCTTGTTGCGCAGCGCGCTCATGACCTGCCAGCCATCCAGGCCGGGTAGCATCACATCCAGCACCACCAGGTCGTAGTCCTGTTCCAGCGCCATGTGCAGGCCGTCGGTGCCGTTGCGCGCCAGGTCGACCACATAGCCGGACTCGCGCAGGCCGCGGCGCAGGTAGTCCCCGGTCTTGGGGTCGTCTTCGATTACCAGGATAGCCATGCCGGGTCAGTTGCTCAGTAGGTCGCTTAAAAAGCTTGCAGGATGCAGGAAAATGCCTGAGATTCTAGCAATGACAGGATTTTTCTTCATGACAAAATTGTCATCAAATTGCCACTTGCCTGTCACGCCGTCGCCTTTAAGATGCCTTCATATTGCCATGGCTGAGGCCATGCAGCCCCCCACCTTGCCGGAGCGCACCATGCTGATCAAGATTCGACCCGACCAGATCGAGATTCCCACCGCATCCGAGATCACGCCCAGGGATATCTACCTGTCGCGCCGCAGCTTCATGGCGCGGGTGGCGGCCGGCGCGGCGCTGGCCGGTGGCGTGGGCGCGCTGCCCCAGGCCTTTGCCCAGCAGGGCCGCAAGCTGCCCGCCAAGCTCAATAACGCCTACGCGGTCATGGACAAGCAGACCGCCTACAAGGACGCCACCAGCTACAACAATTTCTACGAATTCGGCACCGACAAGGCCGATCCGGCCAAGAATGCTGGCACCCTGAAAACCAGCCCCTGGACGGTGGACATCGAAGGTGAGGTGAAGAAGCCCTTCACCCTGGACCTGGACGCCCTGGCCAAGCTGGCGCCGCTGGAAGAGCGCATCTATCGCCTGCGCTGCGTAGAGGGCTGGTCGATGGTGATCCCCTGGATCGGTTATTCGCTCTCTGCCCTGATCAGGAAGGCCGAGCCCACCGGCAATGCCAAGTATGTCGAATTCGTCACCCTGGCCGACAAGAAGCAGATGCCCGGCATCAGCGACCCCATCCTGAACTGGCCCTATCGCGAAGGCCTGCGCATGGACGAGGCCAATCACCCGCTGACCCTGTTGACGCTGGGCATGTATGGCGAAGTGCTGCCCAACCAGAACGGCGCGCCGGTGCGCATCATCGTGCCATGGAAGTATGGCTTCAAGTCGGCCAAGTCCATCGTCAAGATCCGCTTCGTCAAGGAAGAACCGAAGACTGCCTGGAACCTGTATGCCCCACGCGAGTACGGGTTCTATTCCAACGTCAATCCCGAGGTGGATCACCCGCGCTGGTCGCAGGCCAGCGAGCGCCGCATCGGCGAAGATGGCTTCTTCGCGCCCAAGCGCAAGACTCTGATGTTCAACGGCTACAACGACGTCGCCAGCCTCTATAGCGGGATGGACCTGCGCAAGTTCTACTGAGACCGCCATGGCCCTGCCGCTCGCTCCCGCCGCTCTGCGCAATCTCAAGCCGCGTGCCGTCACGGCGCTGTGGTGGATCTTCCTGGCGCTGGCCTTCGTGCCGCTGGCGCGGCTGGTCGCGCTGGGCTTCACCGGCGGGCTGGGCGCCAATCCGCTGGAATTCATCACCCACAGCACCGGTGACTGGACGCTCTACCTGTTCTGCATCACCCTGTCCGTGACGCCGCTGCGCAAGCTCACCGGCCTGAACTGGCTGGTGCGCATGCGCCGCATGCTCGGGCTGATGGCGTTTTTCTACCTGAGCCTGCATTTCACGACCTTTGTCTGGTTCGACCATTTCTTCGACCTGGGCGAGATCTGGAAGGACATCGTCAAGCGGCCCTTCATCACCGTCGGCGTGCTGGCGCTGTTGCTGACGATCCCGCTGGCCGTCACCAGCACCAATGGCATGGTGCGGCGACTGGGCGGCAAGCGCTGGCAGGCGCTGCACCGGCTGGTCTATGTGATCGTGCCGCTGGGCGTGCTGCACTACTGGTGGGACAAGGCTGGCAAGAACCTGATTGCCCAGCCGCTGCTCTTTGCCGTGCTGGTCGGCCTGATGCTGGCCTTGCGGCTGGCCTGGCGCCGGGGCAGGGCGCCGGTGGCGGTGCAGCGTTCCTGAGGCGCTGACCGGCCCGTATTTGCTGTTCGTTTCTCTTACCGTTTTTCGGAGCCCTCCATGTCCCTGCTGAAACCTGTTGCCCTGGCATCGGCGGCCGCCTTGTGCCTGGCGCTGTCGTCCCTCTCTTCCGTCCATGCGGCCGAAGCCGCCGTCGCCGTGCCGGCGCCTGCAGGCAAGGCGCAACTGGTCTCCAGCGCTCCCAGCGAGAGCGTGGTGCTGGCCGGTGGCTGCTTCTGGGGCGTGCAGGGGGTGTTCCAGCACACCCAGGGCGTGCTCAGGGCGGTGTCCGGCTATGCCGGGGGCAAGCCGGATTCGGCGAGCTATGCGATGGTCAGCTCGGGCAGTACCGGCCACGCCGAGTCGGTCCAGGTGACCTATGACCCGCGCAAGATCTCCTTTGGCCAGATCCTGCAGATCTATTTCTCGGTGGCCCATGAACCTACAAAACTGAAACGCCAGGGGCCGGACCACGGCACACAATACCGTTCGGCCATCTTTACCGGCACCGACCAGCAGAAGCAGGCCGCCGAGGCCTACATCGCGCAGATCAATGCGGCCCACGTGTTTTCCTCGCCCATCGTGACGCAGGTGACGCCGCTGCAGGGCTTCTATGCGGCCGAGGATTATCACCAGGACTACGCCACCCTGCATCCCAACCAGCCCTACATCGCCTACAACGACCTGCCCAAGATCGCCAACCTGCAGAAGATGTACCCGGCCATCTACCGCAGCGATCCGGTGCTGGTCTTCAAGCATTGAGCAGGCACTGCCTGCCTTGGTGGGGGCAGGGATGAGACAATAGCGCTGTTTGCCTCACTCCACCCGCCATGAACGCCCACCAAACGCTGACCCAAGCCCTGGCCCATTTCGACCAGCAAGACTACGCCGCTGCCGAAGCGGCCCTGTTCGGACTGCTGCAAGCGCAGCCCGACAACAAGGATGCCCTGCACCTGCTGGGCAGCGTGGCGGCCGCGCAAGGCCGCTTCGAGGAAGCCGCGCTGGCCTGGCAGCAGGCGCTACGGCGGGTCGATCCCGACAGCCAGGAAGCCCTGGCCCTGCGCTATCGGCTCGGTCGTGCCTTCTACGAGCAGGGGCGGTTCGAGGATGCCTTCCTGCTGTATCGCGACCTGATCGAGGCGGGTCACGCGCAACCTGAATTCTTTGTCGCGGCCGCCGCAGCCTTGCAGGGCATGTCGCCCTCCGGCAAGAACGACGTCCAAGCCATGGCCTTGCTGGATGAGGCCCTGCAATTGAATCCGGATGTGCCCGGCACCTGGCACCGCAAGGCGCTGCTGGAGGAACGTGCCGGCCAATGGGAGGCGGCTCGCACCAGCATCCACAATGCCCTGCGCCTGAACGACCAGGAGGCCCAATACTGGCTGGCTGCCGGCCTGGTCGAGCACGCCCTCGGCGAATTCGAGCAAGCCCTGCGCTATTACGACCAGGCACTCATCCTGGCCCCCGATCTGGTCGATGCCCACGTCAGCCGTGGCACCTCGCTGGCGCGTCTGCGTGACCATGATGAAGCCATCGACAGCTACCGCCGCGCGCTGCGCCTGGACGACGGCGAGGCCGATGCACGCATCAACCTGGCCCTGTCGTTGTTGGTGCTGGGCCGCCTGGAGGAAGCCTGGCCGTTCTACGAGGGGGGCTGGGAGGGCCGCGACGCCGATCCCTATCGTCACGCCGCCATCCCGGCCTGGAACGGTGCCAGCTCGCTCACCGGCAAGCGCATCCTGCTGTGGAGCGAGCAGGGCCATGGCGATACCATCCAGTTCAGCCGCTATGTGCAACAGATCGTGTCCACCGGTGCCCAGGTTGTCCTGGAGGTGCCGGCCAGCCTGCTGCCGCTGATGCAGAGCCTGCCCGACGCCGCGCGCCTGCAGTGGGTGGCGACGGGGGACCCGCTGCCCGAGGTGGACTTCCAGTTGCCGCTGATGAGCCTGCCGCTGATCTGCAACACCGGGCGAGAGTCCATCCCGGCGCCCATCCCCTATCTGGCCGCCGATCCGGGCAAGCGCGCTGCCTGGGCGCAGCGCATCGACGCCATGGCCCCGCGCGTGCCGGGCGGCGTGCGCGTGGCGGTGGTGTGTTCCGGTAATCGCGGTAACGTCAATGATGGCCGCCGCTCCATCGCCCTGTCGCGCTTTGCCTCGCTGGCAGCGGCCCGGGCCGGACTGGAACTGTTCGTGGTCCAGCCCGACCTGCAGGACGAAGATGCCCGCTGGTTGCAGCAGCAGGAGCGCCGGCAGTGGCACTGGCTGGGGGCCGATATCGTCGATTTCAGCGATACGGCGGCAGCCTTGTCCTGCATGGATCTGGTGATCAGCGTCGATACCGCCGCCGCCCACCTCTCCGGCGCAATGGGACTGCCGGTGTGGATCGCCTTGCCCTACGCGCCGGACTGGCGCTGGTTCCTCAACCAATCAAGCTCGCCCTGGTATCCGCAGGCACGCCTGTTCCGCCAGCAGCAACCGGGTGGCTGGGATGACGTGATCGCGACCCTGCGCGCGGCATTGGCGGTGGCGCAGTTGCCGTCGCCAATGCCGTCACCATCGCCCTAGAAATCCTTCATCACGCGGGGCAAGAGAAAGGCAGCTTCCCGGCTGCCTTTTTGTTTTGCTGCGGTTTTATCGAAAAAATTCGAGTTCAATCTGCAGCTTTCGCACCATCGGACAATTCGGACGCAAGTGCATTTCCACGATCATAAAAAAGCACATTCTTGTCCGAGTTCCTTTCACTTTCCTGCAATCCTTCACGGGGGCGTCGCTGCCACACCTGCCCCGGGGAGACTTCTGACTCGCTGAATTTCTCTCCCTGCCCACGGCGGGGATGAAGTCACGGCGGGCATTGCAGATGCGGACAAGACCAACCGGAAATGACCGCAGATGAATGCCAAAGCACACAAGCTCACCTCTCCTCTTCCTCTTCCCCGCTTTTCCCGCCGCAAGTCCTGGGCCGCACCGGCCTTCTGCCTGGCTCTGCTGGCAATGAACTCCGACGCCAGCGCCATCACGCTGGACGAACTGGTCGAGGCGGCCGCCTTCACCAATCCTGCGGCCCTGTCTCGCCAGCGGGCAGCCGAGGCCGCTGCCGACGGGGTGTCGGCGGCACAGTGGCAGTTCTTCCCCACGCCCTCGATTTCGGTGGAGCGGGCCAGCGCTATGGGCAACCGTGACATTTCCTATGGCGGCGACGCCAACGTGGTCATCCTGCGGTTGCAGCAGACGCTCTGGTCGGGCGGACGCTTGTCGGCCCAGCTGGAGCAGGCACAGCACAACCAGCAATCTGCCGAGGAAGGGCTGCGCGAGCAACGTCTGCGCCTGGCAGAGCAGGTGATCTCGCAATACAGCATCTGGCTCAGGTCGGATCTGGCCAGCGCCGCCAACGAGAAGAACCTGGCGGCGCTCGAGAACTTCCTGGAGCAGAGCCGGCGCCGCGAGAAAGAGGGCGCTGCCGCCAAGGTGGATATCACCCTGGTACAAGGTCGCCGCGACCAGGCCCTGACCGACCTGCTGGCCGTCAAGGCGGCGCGCCAGTCGGCCCGGCTGCAGCTGGAACAATTGGTTGGCCTGCCGCTGACCGATGCCGAGCTGCGTGCCGACGTCGAGCAGGC
>JAFAMT010000151.1 GCA_019233085.1 Herbaspirillum sp. | reverse complement strand
CGCCACATCGAGGATGGCGGCGCGGGTCTGCTCACCCTTGCGCAGGAATTTGGGCCGGGCGGGTGCGGTAGTCACCTTGCTTGTCTCTGTCATCGTTATCTCTTGGGTATCCGTCGCCAGGCCGCGACGGGATGGAACCGGTTCGACGGGTGCGGCTCCCTGGCGGCATCCCGGTCCACATGAATACTTCTTCACGCAGAATTTATTCGAACGATCGTACTATTATTCATCGCGCCACAAAAGTCAAACAAAAAATCAGAAGGGCGTGAGCGGGCGGATTTCCTGCCGGCAAACCCTCAGGAGCGCTCCGGAGGCTGGGCTGCGGCACCCAGCAGATCGTGGGCATCGAGCAGGGTATAGACGATGGTGAGGTTGTTTTCCAGGCATTTGCGGATGGCCGCCGGGATGGTGTCACGGGTCTTGCGGCACAGGCCGGGTTGCTCGGCCAGCTGGATCTGCAGACCGCGCACGGTGCGCACCTCGTTGGGGCCGGGGCTGATATGCAGGCGGATGCCGAGATTCTTGTGCATCAGATGGCCCACGTGCAGCAGTTCGTCATAGCTGGTGACGCGGCTGATGCGCTCGATCAAGCGCTTCTCTTCCTCGCGGGTGAGCCACAATATGCGTGCCTCGGGCGCGTGCAGGCATTCCAGCAGCGCTTCGCGCTGGCAGTCGCAGGCGCCGGGCGGACATTCCTTGCGGACGGGCCGCATCACCGGCTGCAACGCTTCAGAGGGGACGACCTGGGACATCTGCACCTTCGCAAGCTCGCTGGAGAAAAGACATGCCTTGGGGATCGGCCCTCATCTTACAACGAGCCACCACGCGCGCGGTAGCTGCTGCAGCGGTGACGATGAGGCTCAGGAAGAAGAGCGATCCAGCAGTCGCCGGTCGCGCTTGGTGGGGCGCCCCTTGATCTCGGCCGACGGTTCACGGAAGAGCCGATGGCGCTCGGCCTCGGCGCTGCGCCGGGCGATGCTCTGCTCGGTCTCGGCATAGAGGGTGGCGGCGATGGCGGCCGAGCCGCGCTTGTCGGCAATGCCGGTGACCAGCACTTCCCATTCGGTAGCGCCGTTGTCGATTTCCAGGCGGTCGCCGATCCTGACGTTGTGGGCCGGCTTGGTGCGCTCGCCGTTGAGCTTGATGCGGCCGCGGTCCACGGCCTCGGTGGCCAGCGAGCGCGTCTTGAAGAAGCGGGCGGCCCAACACCATTTGTCGATGCGGGTGGTGTCCATGTTGTCCTTTACGTCGATCTCGTTGCAGGGTGTTGAAGACCAGGCTCAGCTCAGCTGCTTGCGCGTCATGGTGCGCCTGAGCGAGCGCTTCAGATGGCGTTGCATCGCCGCCTGCGCCTGGATGGCATCGCGCGCCTCGATGGCTTCGAGGATGTCGCGATGCTCCTGCAAGGCGGTGAGCCAGCTGTCTTCGGGTTCGTAGTGATCCAGCAGCTTGGCCGAGATCGGGTCCTGCCGCTCGTCATAGAGCCGGGCCACCGTCTGCACCAGCACCTCGTTACCGGCCATCCGGGCGATGCGCATGTGGAAGTCGCGGTCGGCCGCTGCGGGGCTGTGACCGGCCTGGCATTGCTGCTCCATGGTCTGGTAGATGGCGCGCAGGGCCTTGAGGTCGCGCGGCTTGGCCAGCGGCGCGACCAGCGCCGCGATGGCGCCTTCGAAGACGACGCGCGCGCCCATGATGTCGGTAAGACTGTTGCCCATCTCGTCGGCCGGCGCCGCTGTCTCATGGACCTCGGGCGCCGCCATCCGGGTCAGGTAGACACCCGAGCCCATGCGGATCTCCACCCGCCCTTCCAGTTCCAGCGCCACCAGGGCCTCGCGGATCGAGGGACGCGATACCCCCAGCTGCTCGGCCAGCGCCCGCTCGGGCGGCAGGCGTCCCTGCGTGGTGAAGCCCGGCTGGTACATCACGGTACGCAGGCGCTCCGCAATCTGCAGGTAGAGGCGACGGGAATCGGTCGAGGTCGAACTGGCCATGGTTTGCACTATGCTCGGGAGACTTGGCAACCTGTCTCTTAGGGAGGTTGCTCTGAGTGTGGCGATTGTCGCACAGACGCCTGCTCCGATTGGCTTTACCAGTTCACATAGTTGAAATTAAACTGCATTTGGCTTGACCAATCCAAACACTGCCGTGCAGGTCTTCAACGAACTATCCAAGTCAGGGGGAGCGAATTGCAACGTCGTCTTTATACCGGGTCGGATCTGCGCCGTGCCCAGAGCATCGAGGAGCTGCGTGCCATGGCGCGCCAGCGGCTGCCCAACTTCTGTTTCGAGTATGTCGAGGGCGGGGCAGAGGAAGAGGTCAGCCTGCGTCGCAACCGCGAGGTATTCACCCGCATCGGCTTCCTGCCGCGCACGCTGGTCAATGTCTCGGTGCGCACGCAGCGATGCCAGCTGTTCGGCCAGGAGATCGCCTCGCCCTTCCTGATCGGCCCCACCGGCTTCAGCGGCCTGCTGGCGCGCGAGGGCGATGTGGCCATGGCGCGCGCGGCCAACATCGCCGGTGTGCCTTTCGTGCTGACCAATGTCTCCACCACGGCGCTGGAAGAGGTGGTGCGGCGCTCGGGCGCGCAGGTCTGGCAGCAGGTCTATCTCTATCGCGACCGTGAATTCGTGGCCAGCATCGCGCGCCGTGCACTGGCGGCCGGGATCAGTACCCTGGTATTGACCACCGACAGTGTCGTCTATGGCAAGCGCGAATGGGACCTGCGCAACTTCAGCGGTCCGCGCAAGCTGGACTGGCGCAACAAGCTGGACGTGCTCGCCCATCCACGCTGGATGATCGACATTCTCTATCCCCATGGCTTTCCCCACTTTGCCAACCTGGGCGACCTGCTGCCCAAGGGGCAGACCAGCGTGCGCGGTGCCGCCGCCGCCATCCTCGGCCAGTCGCTCTCGCCGGCACTGGACTGGCACGACGTCGAATGGCTGCGCGGCATCTGGCCGGGCCGGCTGGTGCTCAAGGGGGTGATGCATGTCAAGGATGCCCAGCGCGCGGTGCAGGCCGGGGTGGATGGCATCGTGCTGTCCAATCACGGCGGGCGACAGCTCGACGGCGCGCTCTCGACCATGGATGTGTTGCCGGAGGTGGTAGCGGCGGTGAAGGGGCAGCTGGCGGTGATGCTCGATGGCGGCTTTCGCCGTGGTGCCGACATCGTCAAGGCCATTGCCATGGGCGCCGATGCCGTGCTGCTGGGCCGCGCCACCACCTACGGCCTGGCCGCCGGTGGACAGGCCGGCGCCGAGCGCGCCCTGGAGATCCTGCGCAGCGAGGTCGACCGCGTCCTGGCGCTCTTGGCCTGCCCGGATATCAACCAGGTCGACTCCAGCTACCTGCGCCGCATCGGATGAGGTCAATGCGGGATGAAAAAACGCCGGCTCGCAAGCCGGCGTTTCCTCATTGAAACACGACAGACTACAGGTTAGTGGCTCAACGCTCCACCGCCAGCGCCACGCCCATGCCGCCACCGATACAGAGGCTGGCCAGGCCCTTCTTGGCGTCACGGCGCACCATCTCGTGCAACAGGGTCACCAGCACGCGGCAGCCGGAGGCGCCGATGGGGTGGCCCAGCGCGATGGCGCCGCCGTTGACGTTGATCTTGCTGGTGTCCCAGCCCATCTGCTTGTTCACTGCGATGGCTTGCGCGGCGAAGGCTTCGTTGATTTCCATCAGGTCCAGGTCCTGCGGGGTCCAGCCGGCCTTCTTCAGGGTCAGCTGCGACGCCGGCACCGGACCCATGCCCATGATGCTCGGATCCAGGCCGGCCGAGGAGTAGGACTTGATCTTGGCCAGCACCGGCAGGCCCAGTTCGGCGGCCAGCTTGGCCGAGGTCACCACCACGGCGGCGGCGCCGTCGTTGATGCCCGAGGCATTGCCGGCCGTCACCGTACCAGCCTTGTCGAAGGCCGGACGCAGGGTTGCCAGCGCTTCGGCGGTCACGCCGTGCTTGACGAATTCGTCGGTGTCGAAGACCACGGTCTCCTTCTTGCCCTTGATCTCGATGGGGACGATCTCATCCTTGAACCTGCCGGCCTTTTGCGCGGCCTCGGCCTTGTTCTGCGAGGCGGCGGCGAAGGCGTCCTGCTCTTCGCGGCTGATCTCGAACTTCTTGGCCACGTTCTCGGCGGTGATGCCCATGTGGTACTGGTTGTAGACGTCCCACAGGCCGTCGACGATCATGGTGTCGGTCAGCTTGGCATCGCCCATGCGGAAGCCGTCACGCGAGTTGTTGAGGACGTGGGGCGAGGCGCTCATGTTTTCCTGGCCGCCGGCGATGACGATCTGGGCGTCACCACAGCGGATGGCCTGGGCCGCCAGCTGCACCGCCTTCAGGCCGCTGCCGCAGACCTTGCCCACCACGAAGGCCGGGACCATGTCCGGCAGGCCGGCCTTGATCACCGACTGGCGCGCCGGGTTCTGGCCCACGCCCGCGGTCAGTACCTGACCCAGGATGACTTCGCTGATCGATTCGGGCTTGATGCCGGTCTTGGCCAGCAAGGCCTTGATGACTTGCGCACCGAGATCGGCCGCGGCAATCTTCGACAAGGATCCGCCGAATTTGCCGATCGCCGTTCTCTGTGCTGCGACAATGACCACATCATCCATAACTCGCTCCTTTTATTGAAATGGCAGGGAGCCTGCTTGCTCCCCGTCGGAAACCGGATGGTCATCTTATTCCATTTCAGCGGGGATGGCGATATGGTGAATTTTCGGTAAATCAAATGCCGGGCCAGGAAACCCGGGCATTGCGCGCGGGCGCGGCCCGCCTAGGCATCGTTGCCCAGGGTAATGATATGGATCACGGTGCGATACAGCAGGAAAGCCGCAGCGTAGGCCGCCCGCTTGTAACAGGGCACATGCAGGAAATCGGCCAGGTGCACCACCCGCCCCTGGGCCGCGCCGGCCTCGATTTCCTGGCGCAGGTAGCCGGCGAACGCCGGATCCTGCACCACCACATTGGCTTCCTGGTTCACGAACAGGGACAGCCCGTCATAGTTGCTGGAGCCCACCGTGGCCCAGCGATCATCCACCACGGCCACCTTGGCATGCAGTTCGGTATGGGTATATTCGACGATGCGCACCCCCGCGCGCAGCAAGCCGGGATAGAAGGAATGCGCTACCGCATCCTGCATGACGAACTGCCCCACCCCCAGCAGCAAGGTGACCTTGACGCCGCGCTGCGCGGCTTCCACCAATGCCCGCCGCATCTTGCGTCCCGGGGCAAAGTAAGGATTGGCGAGGAAGGCAGTCTCGCGCGCGCGCCCCAGCGCCTGCAGGTAGGCGCGCTGGATGGTGCGCCGGTTGCGGAAGTTGTCGCGCACCACCAGGCCGGCCTGGGTCTGGTCGTGCACCGGACCGGCGTGGCGGTGACGCAGACGCTTGAAGTTGACCCAGCGGGCCTTGAGTTTCATGCGCCCCACGCGCAGCCACTGGGCTTCCATCTCGCGATAGATTTCCCGCACCAGCGGGCCGACGATGCGCACCGCGAAATCCCAGCGCGGCGCCGGCAAGGGGGTGATGTGGTCGCGGTCGGAGACCATGTCGTCGTTGATGTTGAGGCCCCCCACGAAGGCTACCTGGCGGTCCACCGCGCACAGCTTGCGATGGCTGCGTGCGACCCCACGGCGAAACCAGGGATTGAAGCTGCGATGCTGGATCCCGGCCGCATCGAGCACCTGGTGCAGCCGGCGGGTGTTGTCGCGCCCGGTGCCCAGCCAGTCGTTGATGACATACACCACCACCCCGCGGGCGGCGGCGCGCTGCAAGGCCTCGACCACCAGCTGGCCGGTCTCGTCGAGGCAGAAGATATAGGTTTCCAGGTAGATCTCGACGCGCGCGCCGTCGATGGCCGTGATCAGTGCCGGATAGAAACCGGCGCCACTTTGCAGCAGCGCGATCTGGTTACCGTCGGTGAAGGTGAGATGACGCAAGAGATAACCCAGGCTCAGGCCAGCCGCAGTTCGCTGACGATGGGCGCATGGTCCGACAGGCGCGCCCATGGGCCATCGCTCAAGACCTGGGCCGAGTCGATCTGGAAGCCGCGCAGGTAGATGCGGTCCAGTCGCAGCCACGGCATCATGGCCGGGAAGGTGCGCGCCGGGCGGATCGGCGCGGACAGGCCGCCCAGCCGGCGCAAGCCATTCATGACGCCGCGGCTGTTGGCCTGGGGCTGGTCGAATACCTCGACCACGCCCAGGCTCTGGTACAGGCTCTGGCTCAACTGGTTGGTCCAGTCGTTGAAGTCGCCCGCGATCAGCAGCGGCGCATCCGGCGGCGAGGAATGGCGTACTGCCTGGATCAGCGCCTCGGTCTGGCGACGCCGGCCACCGGCGAACAGGCCCAGGTGGATCACGTAGCAATGCACTTCCCGGCCTTGCACCGGTACCACGCAGTGCAGGATGCCACGCGACTCGTAGGCATGGTCGGAGACATCCTGGTTGCGTACCGAGGTGATGGCAAAGCGCGAGATCAGGGCATTGCCATGATGGCCGTGGTCGTAGACGGCATTCATGCCGTAGGCGGCATGATGGGTCTCGCCGGCCAGGTATTCGTGCTGGCCCTGCTGCGGCCAGTTGGAGGCATGGCGCAAGGCATTGAGGTCGTGGCGGCCCTGCACTTCCTGCAGGAACAGGATGTCGGCGTCCAGCTGCGCCAGCGCCTGCTTGAGCGCCAGGATGCGCGGCCGTCCGGCGAAGGAGGTCACGCCCTTGTGGATGTTGTAGGTGGCTACGCGCAACTTCATCACTGCAACCTTTCTCTTGTTCTTGTCCGGACCCACCGACCCGCCGGGTTGCGTGCGACTACCGCGCGAGATAGCGTGGCAGTTGCAGGATCGCCTCCGCATTGGAGGGCGAGAAGCAACGGTCGGCCGCCTCGCGATAGGGCAACCACGCATAGCGCGTATGTTCGCGCGGGGCCAGCGTGATCGGGATATCGCGCGGCACCAGCAGGCCGAAGACGTGCTCGGTATTCTTCGTCACCCCCGGCGCATAGCGATGCCGCCAGACCGGATAGATCTCATAGATGTTGGAAAGTTGCCAGTCGCGCAAGTTGGCGCCGGGCACGCAGGTTCCGCCATCCTCGATGGATTCTACGCCGGGGCCGGCGACCTGGATGCCGGTTTCTTCCTGCACTTCGCGTCGGGCGGTTTCCGACAGGACTTCATCAAGGCTGTCCTTGGAGCCGGTCACCGATTGCCAGAAACCGGGCTGGTCGGCGCGTTCGATCAGGAGCACCTGCTGGTCGGCGCTATGGATCACCACCAGCACCGATTCGGGAATCTTGTGGGGCTTGCTTTGCGTCATCTGCCTGTCCGTGATGCAGAAAACCCCCATTGTATCGGGATGGCGCCGGCTCAGAGCAGCGCACCCTCGCTCTCGGCCACCAGCCAGCTGCGAAAGGCGCGCGCGGCGGCGTGTTCGATACGCTCGCGCGGCCATACCGCGTAATAGCCGCCACCCAGGCTGGCGCTGGCATCGCAGGCCCGGACCAGCAAGCCCTGCCGCATGCAGGCGTCGATCATGTGACGCCAGGCCAATACGATGCCCTGCCCCTCCATGGCCAGTTGCAGCAGCACGGGGTATTGGTTGGAGAGGATCTTGTGCTCGATACGCACGTCGGGCATGCCATTGTGGGCCATCCAGTTCTGCCAGGACATCCATTGGCGCTGGCCCTCTTCCAGCATCAGCAGGGTCTCGTGGCGCAGCTCGGCCGGTGCCAGCTTGCGCCCGTCCAGGTAGGCCGGCGAGCAGACCGGGAACACTTCCTCGTCATACAGCCGGCGCGCTGCCATCCCGGAGGGCGGGCCATCGCGCAGGAAGTAGATGCCCATGTCGAAATCGGTCTCGGAGAGCGTGGCCAGGTTGTCGTTGACGACCAGGCGCAGATGGCAATCCGGATGCAGGGCGCGAAAGCGCGCCAGCCGCGGTGTCAGCCACAGCACGGCCACGCCCTGCGAACAGGCCACCGTGAGCTCCTGGTGGCCCTTGCGCTTCATGATGTCCTCGGTGGCCTCGGCGCAGTCGACCAGCAGCCGCTGCACCTGCGCGGCATAGCGCTCGCCGCTGACGGTCAGGCGCAAGGCGCGCGGCTCGCGCAGGAACAGCTTCTTGCCCAGGAAACGCTCCAGCTGGGCGATCTGGCGACTGATGGCGCTTTGCGTCAGGTGCAGCTCGGCGGCGGCACGGGTGAAACTGCCGTGGCGCATGGCCGCCTCGAAGGCGATCAGCGCAGGCAGGGGCGGTAACGGGGATATACGCATGGTTGGCGCTCCAAACGGGATCTCGGACACTGACCGGATGGTAGAGCGAAAAGCATGCCCGCCGCAGCGTGACTTGTCACGCCCGTCAGGCTGCGGCGCCGACAGGGAGTGCCGCTCAGCGGCTGCGGTGGATGTGACCGGACTGCATGACCAGCCAGAGGTGTTCGCCCTGGCCGGTCAGGAGCGTGATGTCCTGCAGCGGGTTGCCATCGACCACGATCAGGTCGGCCAGCGCGCCGGCGCGCACGGTACCCAGTTCACCCTCGCGCTGCAGGATGGCGGCGGCAATCGAGGTGGCCGAGCGGATGGTTTCCAGGTTGCCGAGGATCTCGGCGCGGATCAGGAATTCGGTCGACTGGTCCTGGTGCATCTCGCCCAGCAGGTCGGAACCGAAGCCCATCTGCACGCCGTGCTCGGCATAGATGCGCAACGAGTCACGACCGGCCTGGCGCACCGATTCGATCTTGGCCACCGAATCCGGTGGCAAGCCCAGGCGGGCACCATCGCGGGCCAGCGAATCGTAGGTCACCAGGGTCGGCACGACGAAGGCACCGTGCTCGCGCATCACGCGTGCGGCATCGGCATCGACCAGGTTGCCGTGCTCGATGGTGCGCACACCGCAACGCACGGCCCGCGAGATGGCGCGGCCGGTGTAGGCGTGTGCCATCACATAGGTCTGGGCGGCTTCGGCCTCGGCCACGATGGCGCGGATTTCATCCTCGCTGTATTGCGTATTGCCGATGGGATCGGTGGGCGAAGCCACGCCGCCGGAAGCCATGATCTTGATCTGGGTCGCGCCCTTCTGCAGTTCTTCGCGGGCGGCCAGGCGTACCGCATCCACGCCATCGACCACGCGGGCGATGGCACCGGCGCGGAAGGCGCAGGAGCAAGGCTCCAGCACATCGGAACGCGGGCGGAAATCGCCATGACCACCGGTCTGCGAGAGCGCCTTGCCGGAGGGGAAGATGCGCGGACCCGGCACCAGGCCGATGGCGATGGCTTGCGCCAGGCCCCAGTCGGCACCACCGGCATCGCGCACGCTGGTGAAGCCGCGATTCAGCATCGCCTCGACGATGGGCAGGGCGCGGATGGAGGTCAGCGACCCGGGTTGCAAGGCATTGAGACCCAGGTTGGCCAGCGAGGCCAGCACGTGCACGTGGCAGTCGATCAGGCCTGGCATCACGGTCTTGCCGGCCACATCGATCACGCGTGCGCCCGGTACATCCAGGGGTGTGGCGGAGACATCGATGATGCGGTCTTTGTCGATCAGGACATCATGGCGCGGGAACAGGCTGCCCAGCGCGGGATCGAGGACGTTGCCGCCCCTCAGGAGAATCTTGGTCATGGCGAAAATCAATGTTGTTGCAGATACTGCGGCTCACGCACGAAGCGGGTGCCGACGAAGCTGATGGCGGCGGCGATCATCACGTAGAAGGCTGGCGCCATGGTGCTGCCGGTGGCGGCGATGAGCCAGGTGATGAAGAAGGAGGCAAAGCCGCCGAAGATGGTCACGGCCAGGTTGTAGGCCACCGACAGGCCGGTGGAGAGCACCTTGGCCGGGAACAGTTCCGAGAACGCCGCCAGGATGGGGCCGGTGTAGGCCGCGATCAGGGTGCCGAAGACCAGCTGGAAGATCAGCAGCGTCGACAGGCTGGGCGCGCTGTTGATGTAGGCGAACATGGGATAGGCCAGCACCAGGATCAGCGCGGCCGAACCGGAGAGCAGCGGACGACGGCCGATGCGATCCGCCATGCGACCGACGATGGGCGCCAATACCATGATGCACAGTCCACCCACCATGCCGGCGATGAAGCCGGTGGTCTGCGGCAGCTTCAAGACCTTGACCGAATAGGTCGGCATGTAGAACAGCAAGACATAGGTACAGACCGTCCACAGGATCACCATGGAGAAGCTGGCCGAGGTCTCGCGTGGGAAGTTGCGGATCACTTCCTTCAGCGGCGAGTCGGTCTTGTCCTTTTCTTCGAGGAAGGTCGGGGTCTCTTCGAGGTGGTTGCGGATGTAGTAGCCGACCGGGCCGATGATGATGCCCAGCAGGAAGGGCAGGCGCCAGCCCCAGCTGGACAGCGCTTCCGGGCTCAGGCTGGAGGTGACGAAGGTACCGACGGCGGCACCCAGCAGCACGGCCACGCCGATGCTGGCCTGGATCCAGCTGGAGTAAAAGGCGCGCTCGCGCTCCGGTGCATATTCGGTCAGGAAGGCGGTGGCGCTACCCATCTCGCCGCCTGCCGAGAAGCCCTGCAGCAGACGTGCAACGACGATGATCAGCGGCGCGAACAGGCCGATGCTGTCATAGGTCGGCGCCAGGCCGATCAGGGTGGTGCCCACCGCCATCAACAGGATGGTCACCGACAGTGCCGCCTTGCGGCCCACGCGGTCGGCGTAGATGCCCAGCAGGATGCCACCCACCGGACGCATGAAGAAACCGACGCCGAAGGTGGCCACGGCCAGCAGCAAGGAAGTGAGGTCATTGCCGGTCGGGAAGAACAGCTTGGCGATGATCACCGCGAAGAAGCTGTAGACGGTGAAGTCGAACCATTCGAGACCATTGCCGATGACGGTGGCGATGATGGCGCGGCGGCGCTGGTGGTTGCTGACCAGCGGCATCCCGCCGGCTGGTAATGTCGTTCCTTGCATGCTTTCCCCTCATGTCGGACGTTGGATATGCGGCCGATGATAGGGCTGTGGGCGGGTGTGGCGGAAATGATATCTGTGCATGTAGCCATGCTTGCAGCGCATGCATGAATTCAGGTTCCGGGAAATGCAGACTCAAGAACCACAAGCGCGTCCTCACGTGAATCCATCTGGAACCGTTCGGACTGAGTAGGCCCTTCGGGGCCGTATCGAAGACACTCTTGCGCGGGTCGGTGAGCAGGCAAAGGCGCGCCTTCGATACGCGGCGATGCCTCTGCTCAGGACGAACGGTCGTCGGGTCGCAGCGACGACCGGAATCTCGCCGGATGTCACGCAAGAATAAAATTTATATTATTTATAAAATAAAAAAGCGCGTGCATTCCTGCACGCGCTTTTCGATGGGTTTATCGAGAAAATCGATAAGCCACTCAGGCCTTCACAGCCGGCTCGGTATTGCGCAGGCGGATGTGCAGCTCGCGCAGTTGCTTCTCGTCCACTGCCGAAGGCGCGTGGGTCAGCAGGCACTGGGCGCGCTGGGTCTTGGGGAAGGCGATCACGTCGCGGATCGACTCGGC
>JAFAMT010000079.1 GCA_019233085.1 Herbaspirillum sp. | reverse complement strand
GGCGAATCGCTGACGCTGTCCACCTTCGCCGAGCGCGCCTATCTCGACTACGCCATCTCGGTGGTCAAGGGCCGTGCCCTGCCCGACGTGGCCGATGGCCAGAAGCCGGTGCAGCGTCGCATCCTCTACGCGATGAACGAACTGTCGCTGAACTCGGCAGCCAAGCCGCGCAAGTCCGCCGCCGTGGTCGGCGACGTGCTGGGCAAGCTGCACCCGCACGGCGACCAGTCGGTCTACGACGCGCTGGTGCGCATGGCCCAGGACTTCTCGCTGCGCTATCCCCTGATCGATGGCCATGGCAACTTCGGCTCGCGCGATGGCGATGGCGCTGCGGCCATGCGCTACACCGAAGCCCGGCTGACGCCCATCAGCAAGCTGCTGCTCGACGAGATCGACATGGGCACCGTGGAGTTCCAGCCCAACTACGACGGCTCCACCGAAGAGCCGCGCCTGCTGCCGGCACGCCTGCCCTTCCTGCTGTTGAATGGCGCCTCCGGCATCGCTGTCGGCATGGCCACCGAAATCCCTTCGCACAACCTCACCGAGGTGGCCAAGGCGGCCGTGGCGATGATCCGCAACCCCAAGATCAGCCACGCCGAACTGATGGAACTCATCCCCGGCCCCGACTTCCCCGGTGGCGGCCAGATCATCACGCCGCAGGCGACCATTGCCGAGATGTACCAGAGCGGCCGTGGCAGCCTGAAGGTGCGCGCCCGCTGGAAGATCGAAGACCTGGCCCGAGGCCAGTGGCAGGCGGTCATCACCGAACTGCCGCCGGGCGTGTCCTCGCAGCGCGTGCTGGAAGAAATCGAAGAGCTCACCAATCCCAAGCTCAAGCTGGGCAAGAAATCGCTCACCCCCGAGCAGCAAGCCCAGAAGGCTGCCATCCTCGGCCTGCTCGACGCCGTGCGCGACGAATCCGGCCGTGAAGCGCCGGTGCGTCTGGTGTTCGAACCCAAGTCCAAGAACCAGGACCAGACCGAGTTCATGAACACGCTGCTGGCCCAGACCTCGCTGGAGACCAGCGCCTCGCTGAACCTGGTGATGATCGGCGGCGATGGCCGCCCGCGCCAGAAGAGCCTGACCGACATCCTCACCGAGTGGATCAGCTTCCGCTTCGAGACCGTGACCCGCCGTACGCAATTCCGCATGCAGAAGGTCAACGACCGCATCCACATCCTGGAAGGCCGGGAAGCGGTGCTCCTGAATATCGACAAGGTCATCAAGATCATCCGCGAGTCGGACGAACCCAAGCCGGCATTGATCGAAGCCTTCAGGCTGTCGGACCGCCAGGCCGAAGACATCCTGGAAATCCGCCTGCGCCAGTTGGCGCGCCTGGAAGCCATCAAGATCGAACAGGAGCTGGCCGAGCTGCGCAATGAAAAGACCTCGCTGCAAGACCTGCTGGAGAACCCGGCCTCGATGAAGAAGCTGGTCATCAAGGAAATCGAAGGCGACGCCAAGACCTATGGCGATGCCCGCCGCACCATCATCGAGGAGGCCGAACGCGCTACCTTCGAACAGAAGGTGATCGATGAACCGGTCACCGTCATCATCTCGCAGAAGGGCTGGGTGCGCGCCCGCACCGGCCACGGCCACGACGCCACGCAATTCACCTTCAAGGCCGGCGACAGCCTCTATGGCGCCTTCGAGTGCCGTACCGTGGACAACCTGCTGGCCTTCGGTTCCAACGGCCGGGTCTATACCATCGCCGTCAACGCCCTGCCCAATGCGCGCGGCGATGGCGTGCCTGTGACCACGCTGCTGGAACTGGCCAGCGCCAGCAGCATCCTGCACTACTTTGCCGGCCCTGCCGATACCACGCTGCTGCTGGCCTCCGACGGTGCCGCCGGTTTCATCGCCAAGGCCTCCGACATGTTCGGCCGGGTCAAGGGCGGCAAGAGCTTCTTCACGCTGGACGAAGGCGCCTTGCCGCTGGCACCCACCGTGGTGGCCGCCGACGCCAGCGCCGTGGCCTGCGTCTCGGGCAATGGCCGCCTGCTGGTGTTCGGCCTGGACGAGATGAAGACCCTGTCCTCGGGTGGCCGTGGCGTGAACCTGATGGAGCTGGAGAAGAACGAGAAACTGGTCGCCGTCCAGGCCATCAGCCAGAAGGGCGTGGTGGTCGAAGGCACCGGCAATGTCGGCAAGGCCAAGGAAATCGCCCTGTCGGCCGCTTCGCTGGGCAACCACATCGGCAAGCGCGCACGCAAAGGCCGTGCGCTGGAATCGCGCATCAAGGTGACGGGATTGCGGGCGCAGGTCTGATCCACTCCATCCCGCTACACGATGCCCCCTGCCCCCCAAGGCCGGGGGCATTTTTTTGCCTGCTGTTCGCGCGGCGCTAGCCGATGGCGATCGACACCCGATACAGCAACACGCCCAGCAGGCCGAAGGCGCCGGCCAGCATGCAGTACGGCGCCCATTTGTACGCGCGCATGCCGTAACCGAACAACAGCAGGCAGATGCTGATGGCAGGTATCAAGGTGGCAGGGCTGGTCAAGTCCATGATGGATACTCCCCGGTGGTGTGAAATTGGCCTGTGGTCCATCACGCCATCTGGCTGATGGTCTTCCGGAAACGCGCCAGCGCTGCTGCAAACAGCACCGCGCCGATGACGAAGATGGCCAGCAGCTGCGGCCACACCACCTCCAGCCCGGCGCCGCGGTAGAGGATGGCCTGGCCGGCCGCCACGAAATGCGTGGTCGGCGCCACCAGCATGATGTCCTGCACCAGCTGCGGCATGCTCTCGCGCGGGGTCGAGCCGCCCGACAGCAATTGCAGCGGCAACAGCACCAGCACCACCAGCATGCCGAACTGCGGCATGGAGCGCGCCAGCGTGGCCATGAAGATGCCCATCGAGGTGGTGGCAAAGAGGTGCATGACGGTCACCAGCATGAACAGCGCCACCGAGCCCTGGATAGGCACCTGCAAGGCCACCCGCACGATCAGCAGCAAGGCCCCCAGTGCTGCCAGCGCCACCACCAGCCCCATGGACCAGACCTTGGCCAGCATGATCTCGGCCGGTGTCACGGGCATGACCAGCAGATGTTCGATGGTGCCGTGCTCGCGCTCGCGGATCAGTGCAGCACCCGTCAGGATGATCGAGAGCATGGTGACGTTGTTGATTATCTCCATCAGCGAGCCGAACCAGGATTGCTCCAGGTTGGGATTGAAGCGCATGCGCAGGGCCAGGTTCACCGGCGTAACCGCGCCCTGCTCGCTGCGGGCGACGAACTGGGCCACCTCGGTGCTGATGATCTGCTGGATGTAGCCATTCCCAGTAAAGGCCTGGCTCATGCGGGTGGCATCGACATTGAGCTGCAGCGCCGGTGCACGGCCGGCCAGCACGTCGCGCTGGAAGTCGGCCGGGATGTCCAAGACGAAGGTGTAATGGCCATCGTCCATGCCGGCATCGGCCTGGGCGGCAGTGAGCAGCCGGGGTGTGCGGAAATGCGGCGCATAGAAGGCCGCGGCGATGCGCGCCGACAGCGGCGAGGCATCGTTGTCGACGATGGCGATGGCGGCGTTGTGCAGGCTCTCCGGCATGGCGGTGGCGGCCACGTAGATCGACAGCGTAAAGGTATAGGCGATCAGCACCAGCATGGCCGGGTCGCGCAGCAGGCTCCACAGCTCCTTGATGCCGAGGCGGTAGAGGTTGGCCAGGAAGGCGCGCATGTCAGTGCTCCTGCTTCTTCAGCAACAACACCGACAGCCCCAGGATCACCG
>JAFAMT010000370.1 GCA_019233085.1 Herbaspirillum sp. | reverse complement strand
TGGCGCGCCTATGCTTAAGGGCGCGGGGGGATGTCGGTTGGGACAGGGGCATGGTTTGCCGCTTCAAAAAGCGCATTTGCGTCTCGCCGCCGCAGTTTCTACGGCTGCAGCCGCTTATGCGGCACTGCAAAAACTTTGAGAGTTTAGCACAGCTGGCCTTACCGCGGGCTTGAGCGGACAGTTAGCGTATTTTTACGAAGGGAGTAAGAAAAGCTGCGAGACTGCAGCCTCGAGGGCAATGCTAAGCTTCGTGTCGCTCGGCCAAGCTGGCCAGCGCAGCCTTGATCGCGCGCGAAGAAAATCCGCGCTGTTGCAAAAACCGCATGTACTTCGCGCGCTCAGTCGCATCTTGTGGTGGATGGTCGAACTTGCGCGCCAAGGCCTCGCTTGCGCGGCTGTCTTCCTCGGCCAGTTCACCCTTGACCTCGGCCAAGGCTTCGCCGGCGATGCCATGACTTTGCAATTCCATCAAGATGCGACTGTTACCAAACCGTGCGGAGCGCCGCCGCACCAGCGATTCGGCAAAGCGTTCTTGCGAGAGAAAATTGTTGGTTTCCAGCCAAGCCAGGACGGCTTCGACATCGTCGCCTTCCTGGGCGTAGCCCGCAAGCTTGCGTTGCAACTCGATGCGGCTATGTTCACGCATCGACAAATACCGTAACGCCCGCGCCTTCAGGCTCATTTGCTTCTTCGCCATGATTTCCCAAGCGGCGCGGGCTTCCGGCCCATCACGTGTTCTTTAGAGGCGCTAGTCGCCTCTAAGAATCGTAGCGAGCAGCCCGAGGTCGGCCCGAGAAGCGCAACCGTACGGAGGTACGGTGAGCATCGCAGGGCCGAGATTGGGTTGCGCAGTAGATTATTAGAGGTGACTCTTATGCCGCGTCCTTCTGGTCCTTATCCTTGCCCTTCTTGATCAGCAGCACTTCAGCAGCCGGCAGCGGCGGCAGCTCAGGCACATTCAGCGAAGCACGGACCTTGTTTTCGATTTCGTGCGCCAGTTGCGGGTTTTCCTTGAGGAAGTTGCGCGCGTTATCCTTGCCCTGGCCGATGCGTTCGCCGTTGTAGCTATACCAGGCGCCGGACTTTTCTACGATCTTGGCTTCCGAGCCCAAGTCGAGGATTTCGCCTTCGCGCGAGCTGCCTTCTCCATACAGGATGTCGAAGTGGGCTTCCTTGAACGGCGGGGCGATCTTGTTCTTGACCACCTTGACCTTGGTTTCGGAGCCGATCACTTCTTCGCCCGACTTGATCGAACCGGTGCGGCGGATGTCGAGCCGCACGGAAGCGTAGAACTTCAGGGCATTACCGCCGGTCGTGGTTTCGGGGTTGCCGAACATGACGCCGATCTTCATGCGGATCTGGTTGATGAAGATGACGGTGGTATTGGTGCGGTTGATGCTGCCGGTCAGCTTGCGCAGCGCCTGCGACATCAGGCGGGCCTGCAGGCCGGGCAGGGAGTCGCCCATGTCGCCTTCGATTTCCGCCTTCGGGGTCAGTGCGGCCACCGAGTCCACCACGATCAGGTCGACCGCGCCCGAGCGCACCAGCGCATCGGTGATTTCCAGGGCCTGTTCGCCGGTGTCGGGTTGCGAGATCAGCAGGTCGTTCAGGTTCACGCCCAGCTTCTGGGCATAGGTGACGTCCAGCGCGTGCTCGGCGTCGATGAAGGCGCAGGTGCCGCCCAGCTTCTGCATCTCGGCAATCGATTGCAGGGTCAGCGTGGTCTTGCCCGAGGATTCCGGACCGTAGATCTCGATGACGCGGCCACGCGGCAGGCCGCCGATGCCCAGCGCGATGTCCAGGCCCAGGGAACCGGTGGAGACTGCCTGGATTTCCTCGGCGATGACGCCGTCTTCCATGCGCATCACCGAGCCCTTGCCAAACTGCTTTTCAATCTGTGCCAATGCGGCGGCTAGCGCCTTGCTCTTCTCAGAGTTGTTCGCAGCTTTCTTGTCGTCCATAAATCTCTCTCGGCAAAATGTCGTGAAGAAGGGGGGAGTGTCGTGCAGGCATTGCCCGGAGGCATCCAAACTGGCGTGAAGCCGGATCGCTGCCCCGATAGATCGACACTGTATAAAAAAACAGTGATCGGCGCAAGCGTTTTTGTGCGCCCTTGGGAAAACGGCGGGGCGAAAACCACAATTATATGAGACTCCGGTCCTCCAATTCGTCAGAAAGCGCAGAGTAATGATGCAAGCAAGTAAAAAAAACGGCACACTCGCGAATTGGAAAGAAAAAATCGTCAGTTTTGCGTCAATATGGCTGAATAACAGCACTATCTTTCCGCAAATTGCGATGTAGCAACATTTAGAGACCGAAGATCGTTTGACAGACTGTTCCCATGAGTTTAGTGCCCTTTAGCCATATCAGCGCCCTACGCTGCCTGATCATCGACGACATGCCGACGATGCGTCAGAACATCCGCATGCACCTGGGGCAGCTCGGCGTGACCAAGGTCGACCAGGCCGGCACGCCCGATGAGGCGATCCGCTTCGTGCAATCCGGCACCTATGACCTGATCATCTGCGACTACAACCTCAACAAGGAAAGCAACGGCCAGCAGCTGCTGGAGTTCTTCCGCACCCAGAACATGCTCTCGCCGACCTGCATGTTCATCATGGTGACCGCTGAAAGCGGCTACAACCTGGTGGCCAGTGCCGCCGAGTTCCAGCCCGACGCCTACATGCTCAAGCCGCTGACGGCCAGCCGCATTGCCGAGCGCGTCGACCGCCTGCTGGAAAAGCAGCACGCCATGCTGCCGGTGACCGAGAAGATGAAGCGCAAGGATTTCGCCGGCGCCATCGTCGAATGCGACAACGTGCTCAAGAGCGCGCCCAAGTGGATCGTCGAGATCATGAAGACCAAGGGCACGCTGCTGATCGACCAGCGCCGCATCGACGAGGCGCGCGAGGTCTACAAGCAGGCCCTGGCCATGCGCGACGACCTGGTGTGGGCCAAGATCGGCCTGGCACGCTGCAATATTGTGGCCGGCCAGATGGATGACGCCCGCGCGATCGTCACCGATGTGCTGGCCCAGAACAAGCAGTTCATCGCCGCCTATGACCTGATGGCGCAGATCGATGAAGCCCAGGGCAACCAGGAAGGCGCGCTGGAGGCGCTGACCAAGTCCTCCGAGATCATTCCCTCGGCCCGCCGCAGCCGGCTGGTGGGCGACGTGGCCTACCGCAGCGGCCACCTGGACCAGGCGCGCGAGGCTTATGACAAGGTGCTCAAGCACACCAAGGGTTCGCTCACGGCACAACCCACCGACCTGCTCTCGCTGGCCCAGGTGCATATCGACAGCGGCGACCCCGATGCCGCCCTGCGCCTGCTGGAAAGCGCACCGCGCCGCTACGAGGAGTCGGGCCTGTTCGTCACGACCCAGGCGGCCGTGCAGGCCCAGGCCTATGTACAGCTGGGCGACACGATCTCGGCCCAGCAAGCCTTCGAAGCCGCACGCCAGGCCGCCGGCCGCGAAAACTCCGACGTCGCCACGCTGGCGCTGGCCAAGGCCGCCTTCTCGATGGGCAAGGACGAGGAAGGTGCCAAGCTCATCGCCGATGCCGTCAAGTCCGACCACGAGAACAAGACCCTGCAGATGCTGGCGCGCAAGGTGCTGGCCGATACCGGCCGCGCCAACCTGGCCGAGGATCTCATCGATGGTGCCGTCAAGCAATGCATGTCCATCATCGCCGAGGCCAATGCGCTCATGCGCAGCGCCAAGCCCGACGAGTCGCTGGCCAAGCTGGAAGAGGCCCTGGCCAGCATGCCCGAGAATACCGGCGTGCTGCTGGCCTCGGCGCAGCTGCACCTGCTGTGGATGAGCCAGCGCGGCTGGAACGAGGAATACGTCAAGCGCGTGCGGCGTTACCTGGCCACGCTGGATCGCCTGATCCCTGGTAACGATAGAGTCGCCAAGATGCACAAGTTCCTGCGCGATACCCTCAGTAAAGTAGCCCCGAAGAGCTGACCATGGATCCCAAGCTTGCCGCGATCATCATTCACGACATCAAGAACTCCCTGGGCGTACTGGAGGGCGAGCTGCGTCGTCTGTCCGACGACGTGCCCACTGCCCAGCAGGCCCATGTCACCTGCCTGGCCCTGCAGGAAAAGCTGATCGCCTTCCTGACCTTGTACAAGGCCGACTCCCAGGGCCTGCGTGCCCAGGTGGAGGCAGTGTCGCCACTGGATTTCCTGGATGCGCTGGTGCGCGAGCACGGGGTCAATCGCAACGGTGGCGACATCACCCTGAAGGTCGACGAGGCCGAGATGCCGGTCATCGGTTTCTTTGATGAACACCTGGTCGCGCTGGCGCTGGAAGCCGCTCTCCAGAATGCCAGCCGCTTCGCCCGTACGCATATCGCGGTGGGCTGTCGCAAGCACGACGAAGGCGGTGTGATCTTCACCGTACGCGACGACGGCCCCGGCATCGGCACCCAGGAGAAAAAGCCCTCCACCGGCCTGGGCATGGACCTGTGCAACGCCATTGCCACTGCCCACAACAAGGAAACGCGCCATGGCGAGGCGCGTCTTTCCAATCATCCCGATGGTGGCGCCCTGTTCGAGCTGTGCCTGCCGTAATGGCGTAAGCACGCATGTCCTGGCCAGCCGGGGACATGCGCAAAGTGTATATCCAAGCGTGAAAATAGTCGTTCTGCCACATCGGCTTCGTCCTTAGAGTATGGGTCTGGTTTGTCCTGCCCGGGCGGCTTGCCCGGGTCACCCAACACGACAAGAACGGACCCCATGCGACGCAGACACTTCCTCGGCCTGGCGCCGGCCGCACTCGGCACGGCCATACTGGGCGCGGCTCCGCTGGCAGCACGTGCAGCCCAGCCCCCCAAGATCATTCGCC
>JAFAMT010000289.1 GCA_019233085.1 Herbaspirillum sp. | reverse complement strand
CCGGAATTCGGGGATAGAATCGGCGGCGCAATAGCTGTCCAACAAAAAAGATCCTGACACAACCTGCCTGACTGGCCGGACGAGACAGGCGCAAGACCGGAATCAACACGGTCCGCCCACACCATAAATGAGGCACATATCATGAGTACATCCACTTCTTCGCAATCGAAGTTTTCCACCGTGCTGCGCGTAACCAGCGGCAACTTCATGGAAATGTTCGATTTCTTCCTGTTCGGTTTCTACGCGACCCACATCTCGAAGGCATTCTTCCCCAGCGATAACGAGTTCGCCTCGCTGATGCTGACCTTCATGACCTTCGGCGCCGGCTTCCTGATGCGTCCGCTGGGTGCCATCATCCTGGGCGCCTACGTCGACCGCGTCGGTCGCCGCCAGGGCCTGATCGTGACCCTGGCGCTGATGGCGCTGGGCACCATGCTGATCGCCTTCGTGCCCTCCTACGCCACCATCGGTGCGCTGGCGCCGCTGCTGGTGCTGATCGGCCGCCTGCTGCAAGGCTTCTCGGCCGGTGTGGAACTGGGTGGTGTCTCGGTCTACCTGGCCGAAATGGCGACTCCGGGCAACAAGGGCTTCTACGTGAGCTGGCAGTCGGCCAGCCAGCAGGTGGCCATCATCGTCGCAGCGGCCATCGGCTACGTGCTCTCGACCACGCTGACGTCGGCGCAGGTGGGCGACTGGGGCTGGCGCGTGCCCTTCTTCATCGGCTGCCTGATCGTGCCGGTGCTGTTCATGATCCGTCGCTCGCTGCAAGAGACTGAAGAGTTCATGCGCCGCAAGCATCGTCCGACCACCGGCCAGATTTTCCGCTCGATGATCGAGAACTGGAAGCTGGTGATCGCCGGCATGATGCTGGTGTCCATGACCACGGTGTCGTTCTACCTGATCACGGTCTACACCCCGACCTTCGGCAAGAGCGTGCTCAAGCTGTCCACTGAAGCCAGCCTGATCGTGACGCTGTGCGTGGGCCTGTCCAACTTCATCTGGCTGCCCATCATGGGTGCGCTGTCGGACCGTATCGGCCGTCGCCCCATCCTGGTGACCTTCACCGTGCTGACCATCCTGACCGCCTACCCGGCCGTGAACTGGCTGGTGCATGATGCCAGCTTCTCCAAGATGCTGATCGTGGAACTGTGGCTGTCCTTCCTCTACGCGAGCTACAACGGCGCCATGGTGGTCGCGCTGACCGAAGTGATGCCGGCCGATGTGCGTACTGCCGGTTTCTCGCTGGCCTACAGCCTGGCCACCGCAGTCTTCGGCGGCTTCACCCCGGCCATTGCTACCGGCCTGATCGAGTACACCCACGACAAGGCGGCACCGGGTATCTGGATGAGTACGGCAGCCGTATGCGGCCTGATCGCTACCCTGATCCTGTATCGCAACAAGGCGGCGCGCCAGGCGGCCACTGCCTGATACGGCGACTTACCAGCACTAGCTATTGGACGGGCCGCGCAAGCGGCCCTTTTTTTCGTACCAGCCCAGCCAGGCATCAAACCGTCCTGATCTCCTCCAGCAGGTCGGGATGCCGGTCCAGCAGGCGCAGCAATTTCACCAGCGCCAGCGGCGGCTTGGTCTTGCCGTTTTCGTAGCGGGAGAAAGCGTTGACGCCACCACCGAACAATTCGGCCGCCTGCCGCTGATCCAGGTCGAGCTTGCGACGCACCCGGGCTATGTAGTCGGGATCGACATAGGCTGCATTCACCTGGCGCTGGAAGCGTCCGATCAGCTCGCTATAGCGATCGCCGTGTTCCCGGTCGAGCAGGACTTCACCGCAAGCGGGACAAAAATCGCCGGTGACCGCGTCGATGGTGGTCTGCTGCCCTTTGTAGGTATAAGGCAGGTCACGCGTGTCACGGACCAGTCGGGCGGCACCACAGCTTGGACATTGCATTTCATAGCTCCTTGAAGGACACGACCAGCAGGTCGTCGATGACCGTCAGTTTCAGATAGACAAGCCGGCCACTTGCCAGCCGCGCGCGATAGACGTCCTGCCACAGGCGGTGGTCGTCATGCGTGGTCATGCTTTTGTGGAAGTCACGCGGCGTCAGTGCGAGGATGACCCGGCACATCCCGTCCAGATCCTCAATGCCCAACCCTCGCGCCCCCTGGTAGGCCGTCATGGTAGCCCTGACCCGGCCGGCCTGGATCAAGGCCCTGATGATGCTGAGCCGACAGTGCGGCGTTGGTTTTTCCATCGCGATTGTAACCTAAGAGGTTTTTAAACCTAAAAGGTTAAATATCACGGACCGCAATGGCAAAGTGGCAAGCCCAAGATCAAGGCCAAGATAAAAATTTCTTCAAGTCTTATATAAGAGTTGAAGCTTTTCCGCCCGCTTAGGAGTAAACTACCGCTGTTTTTTGCTGCGGCCTCCAGGCACCGATACGCCGGGATGTCGCCACCGGAGACGAATTTCCGCACAGCAAGCCGACAAGGAGATGGGTGTTATCCAGGCCGTCAGAGCATGGGCAGCCCATCCGGCACCGCGCGGATCGCACCAACGCATATCAACACACCAACGCAAGGACATCATCGTGACTACTGGCAACCCGACCATCATCTATACGCTGACCGACGAGGCACCCTATCTGGCGACCCACTCGCTCTTGCCCATCGTCAAGAAGTTCACCGCCCCGGCTGGCATCGACGTCGTCGAAAGCGATATCTCGGTGGCCGCGCGTATCCTGGCGGAATTCCCCGAGTTCCTCACCGATGAACAGAAAGTCCCCGACAACCTGGCCGCACTGGGCGCACTGACCCAGAGCCCCGACGCCAACATCATCAAGCTGCCCAACATCAGCGCCTCCATCCTGCAGCTGCAAGCGGCCATCCGCGAACTGCAGGCACGTGGCTACAAGCTGCCCGACTACCCGGAAAACCCGACCACCGAAGAAGAAAAGGCGCTGCAGAAGCGTTACGCCAAGGTCACCGGCAGCGCCGTGAACCCGGTCCTGCGTGAAGGCAACTCCGACCGTCGCGCGCCCAACGCCGTCAAGAACTACGCCCGCAAGCACCCGCACTCGATGGCCAAGTGGTCCATGGCCTCGCGTACCCACGTGGCGCACATGCACGGCGGCGACTTCTACGCCGGCGAAAAGAGCCTGACCCTAGACAAGGCCGTCGACGTCAAGATGGACCTTGTCACCAAGTCCGGCGAAACCATCGTCCTGAAGTCCAAGGTCTCGCTGCAGGCCGGTGAAATTATCGACAGCATGTTCATGAGCAAGAAGGCCCTGTGTGCCTACTACGAAGAACAGATGCAGGACGCCTACGAAACCGACCTGCTGCTGTCGGTGCACGTCAAGGCGACCATGATGAAGGTCTCGCACCCCATCGTCTTCGGCCATGCCGTGCGTACCTACTACAAGGACACCTTCACCAAGCATGCCGCCCTGTTCGCCGAGATCGGCGTGAACCCGAACAACGGCATGTCCGGCGTCTACGAAAAGATCAACACCCTGCCCGAAGCCAAGAAGGCCGAAGTGCTGGCCGACCTGAAGGCTGACGAAGCCAAGCGTCCGCGCCTGGCCATGGTGGACTCCGCCAAGGGCATCACCAACCTGCACGCTCCCAACGACGTGATCGTCGACGCCTCCATGCCGGCCATGATCCGCGCGGGCGGCAAGATGTGGAACGCCGCCGGCAAGACCGAAGACACCAAGGCCCTGCTGCCGGAATCGACCTTCGCCCGTATCTACCAGGAGATGATCAACTTCTGCAAGACCAACGGCGCCTTCGACCCGACCACCATGGGTACCGTCCCCAACGTCGGCCTGATGGCCCAGAAGGCCGAGGAATACGGTTCGCACGACAAGACCTTCGAAATCGCCCAGGCCGGCGTGGCCCGCATCGTCACCCTGGATGGCCAGGTGCTGCTGGAGCAGAACGTGGAAGAAGGCGACATCTGGCGCATGTGCCAGGTCAAGGACGCGGCTGTGCGTGACTGGGTCAAGCTGGCCGTCACCCGCGCGCGCCTGTCGGGCATGCCGGCCGTCTTCTGGCTGGACCCGTACCGTCCGCACGAAGCCGAGCTGATCAAGAAGGTCAACACCTACCTGAAGGATCACGACCTCACCGGTGCCGACATCCAGATCATGTCGCAAGTACGCGCCATGCGTTACACGCTGGAACGCGTCATCCGCGGCCAGGACACCATCTCGGTGACCGGCAACATCCTGCGCGACTACCTGACCGACCTGTTCCCCATCATGGAACTGGGCACCTCGGCCAAGATGCTGTCGATCGTCCCGCTGATGGCTGGTGGCGGCATGTTCGAAACCGGTGCCGGTGGCTCCGCTCCCAAGCACGTGCAACAGCTGGTCGGTGAAAACCACCTGCGCTGGGATTCGCTGGGCGAGTTCCTGGCGCTGGCCGTGTCGATCGAGGAAGTGGGCATCAAGAACAACAATGCCCGCGCCAAGATCCTGGCCAAGACCCTGGATGCCGCTACCGGCAAGCTGCTGGACAACAACAAGTCGCCTTCGCCCAAGACCGGTGAGTTGGACAACCGTGGCAGCCACTTCTACCTGGCCATGTACTGGGCCCAGGAACTGGCCGCACAGAAGGACGACGCCGACCTGGCCAAGCAGTTCGCACCGCTGGCCAAGGCACTGACCGAGAACGAGCAGAAGATCGTGGAAGAGCTCAATGCGGTGCAGGGCAAGGAAGTGGACATCGGTGGCTACTACCTGCCGGACCGCGAAAAGACCTTCGCCGTGATGCGCCCCAGCGCCACCCTGAACAAGGTGCTGGACACCATCTGAGCCGTGGTGATGCCGTAGCGGCCTGAGCCACGCCAGGCCGCCGCAGGAAAAGCAAAGGGCCGCGAACGCAAGTTCGCGGCCCTTTGTTCTGTTGACGAG
>JAFAMT010000262.1 GCA_019233085.1 Herbaspirillum sp. | reverse complement strand
AATCTCCTTTCTCGTGGGTCAAAACGCTTCGCCTGAATGGGCAGGGCGAAGCGACGGGAATAACTCAGTACCCGCATGTAGCCGGGCAGACGGAATTGAAGGATGTCGTCCTTGACAGCGCCAAACAGGCTTTGCACCGAGGCCAGTGCATCGACGTCGATGTCGCTGGAGAGGTGGCCGATGAAGAAGTTCTCGGTCTGCGTCAACAGCGAATAACTGACCGAGGTGGGCGATTGGGTGGAATAGACGATGCCGATACCGAACTTGGCCCCTTCCTTGGCAAAGCGTGCATAGATGTCGGTGGTGTTCTTGCCGGCCGCGTCGGCCGGGAAGATCATGTGCGCTTCTTCGAAGTAGATCTGGACGTAGCGTCCGGCCAGGGTATTGGTGATGAACTTGTGCTCCTGCTGCTGGAACACAGCCGTGGAGATGATGCGTGAGAAGTAGCGCACGATGCGCTCATTGGCTGCGCCCAGGTCGATGATGACCGTCTTGCCGGTATCGATGGCGCGCAGGGTGTCATTCAGGAAATCGCTGGCGTTGGCCGAGTGGAACTGAAGGCATTCGCGCAGGAAGTAGGGGCCCACACCATTGGTCTGGCAGAGCAGTTCCTGCACCACGCGATCTTCTTCGTCGAATAGTTCCGTGCGTCCGGTACGCAGGTTGGGGTCGTTCGAATATTTGAGTGCGAATGCCGAGAGCACGCGGATTTCATCGGTCATCTCGTTGAAGCTGGTGGGCATCGGCGGCGGCACCTTCGATTTCATCGCCTGCCAGGCCGCCATGCGCAGCGACTGGGTGAAGCCCACATTGAACAGTCCGCGCTCGGCGATCTCGGTGCAGACCGTCTCTCCCGGCTCGAATCCGGCGTCCTGCAGCAGCGTCCAGAACAGGCAGAGCTTGCGGAAGGCCGCGGCGCTTTCCCCGGCTTTCAGCGCCGACAGCGCCGGGAAGCGAATCATCAGGAAGTTGCGCACCTCGGGGATCTCCAGCACCGAAGGCGTGAGCAGCTCGGAAAAGATCGCCGGGGCCCGTTCGGGGATGTCATAGAAGTTATAGCGCAGGAACTCGCCGTCGCCGCGTGGCTGGGTAGAGAGGAAGTACACCCGTACACGATCGGGGTAGGCCGAGGCGATGGAGAAGTTGCCGTCCTGGGGATTGTCGTTGGCGTATTCGCCATTGACGTCGAACACCAGCTGGCCGACGTGGCGACTCTGGCGGGTGGCATTGAGCACGCCCTGCATGAGCAGCTTGACCACGTTGGATTTGCCCAGCCGGGTCTTGCCGAACATGGCGGTGCGCTTGCCCACCACTTCATTGACGCTCATGGACACCGGTACCGTGTAGGCAGGCTTGCCAACATGTTCGCCCCAACGGACGTGACCCAGTTCGAAGCTTTCGCCAGCGTCGCTCGACAGCGCCAGCAGGGCCTGCATGATGGCCTCAGGCAGCATGTAGCATGCGCAGGAGGGCAACAGCAGCATTGCGCCATAGGCGGGTAGTCCGGCATAGTAGGTCAGCTGCTTGCTACCTCGGTCGATGTGGCAGCTGCCCATGACGCGGCAGTGCAGTTCGCAGATGTTGTTGTCACGCCCTGCCGTGATTTGCAGGAAACGCACCAGGATGAATTCCTGTGCCTCATCGGTGATCCAGTCGGGTGCTGCAATGGCGAGAAACTGCCCGGGCACGATGCCGGCGTGGCGCAGCCGCTCATAGGATGAGCCCGCCTTGACCAGCAGGCCGTCCTGCAATTCGACCAGCCCTAGGATGTCTTCTCGTGCAAAAAACATATCGTCGTGTCAATGTTGAAGTGGGGGGACCACGCTGCTGTAACGTGTTGTCGGAATAGCCACTATGAGACTCGATAATTGTTTTTTTGAATATGAGAACCGTCTTAAAAGAGGGCGGAAAAAGTCTTGTATGTAGCAACCGGGAAGGGCCGATTCTGGCTGGCATGCGAGCTCGCGGCGGGGCTTGGCGGGGGCGCTGCAAGAGCGATTGAGCGGCTATCCGGAATGGATACTGACGAGGCAATTTCCATATATTCTTCATCCAGCCTGGTTGTATGCGAACGGCTGGCCTGTCATATTGCAAGCTGCGCCAGTGCAGGGCGGCGCGATATCAAGAACGGTGAAATAAAACTAACGAAAGCGGGCGCGCCATCCCCCCGGCGTCCTGCCAGGGATAGAACCATCATGACGACCTTCGCTAACCTGAACATCGACAACTGGTGCGGAGAGTTCCGCACCCGGATCCGCACGTGCGAGCTGAAACCGACGTCAAGCCGATCGCCCCTGAATTTGCTGGCCGAGGTCGCATGCGCAGCGCGATGAGGTGCCGGCTGCTCCCACCCACGCTACTCTGGCTGGCAAGCTTGTTTTGTGGCGCGGCCGTCGCCGCGCCTGACGAACAGTTGCTGGGTCGGGAGGCCGGTTATCCGGTGGGCGCCAATCTGCAGCAGGCCTACCAGCCCGCCTACATAGTGGGCTCCTTCAGCGCCATGGACAGCATCGCGCCGTCCTGCATCCAGGCACCATCGGCTCAGGTGCTGGCCTTGCCCAGGGCCGAGCCGCAGGCCACGATCCACTATCTTTTCGGCAGTGGCGCCTTCACGCTCGACGACTACATGCAACACCAGCGCGCCACCGCCGTGGTGGTGGTCAAGGATGGCCGCATCGTGGCCGAGCGCTACAACTACGGTCGAAGCGCCGAGATGCGCATGTTGTCCAATTCCATGGGCAAGACGGTGCTGGCGCTGGGCATCCTCAAGGCGCTGGAAGCCGGCAAGATCCGCTCCCTGGACGATCGCGCCGAAGACTATGTTCCGGAACTCAAGGGCTCCCTGTATGGCGGAACGCGCCTGGTGAACCTGCTGCGCATGGCCTCGGGTGCGCGTTTCGTGGAGGACTACAGCGCCAATGATGATCGGGTCGTCTTCAATCGGATCATGCATCGTCAGGGGACGCTGGCGGCGGTACAGAACGTGCATGAGCGCGCCGCGCCGGAAGGTGAGCGCTTCAACTACAGCGGTGCGCAGAGTACGACCCTGGGCCTGGTCTTGGGCGCGGCGACCGGTCAGGACCTGTGCAGCTGGATCGGCCAACAGATCTGGCAACCCATGGGTGCGGCCTCGGCTGCCTCATGGCTGCTCAATCCGGCGGACCAGCAGCCGGTGGCGCAGGGCGGCTTCAATGCCACGGTGCATGACTATGCCCGGCTGGGCATGCTGCTGGCCAATGATGGGCTGGTCAATGGACAGCAGATCATCAGCCGCGAACACCTGCTGGACATGACCGACGCCGCGCGCCAGCCGCCGGCTTTCCGGCCCGGCACCATGCAAGCCAGCCATGGTATTACCTACTATGGCTATGGTTACCAGGTCTGGCTGATGCCGGGCAGCCATCGGCGCTTTGTCTTGCTGGGCATCTATGGCCAGGCGATCTTCGTTGATCCCGAGCTGAAACTGGTGATGGTGCATACCGCCGTTGGCGAGGATGCCGCTGGCGATGCCAGCAACGCTCACCTTGGCCAGGAGCGCGATGCCCTATGGCGAGGCGTGGTGGCGACTTACGGCAACTGGTGAGCCGGCCTGCCGGCACCGCCCGCCGGATTGAAATCCACTTCGAAGATGGCACCCTCTGGCCCGTTGGCGGCACGCAGGGTCCATCCATGCGCGCGCGCGATCTCCGCGCAGATGGACAGACCCAGTCCGGCACCTTCATCGCGTCGATGCGGGCCACGCCAGAACCGCTCAAACAGGTGGGGCATGGCCTCGGCGGGGATGCCCGGGCCCTGGTCGCGTACCGACAGCTTCTGATGGTCTGCCTCGGCCACCACGACGCTGCCTGGCGGGCTGTGGTGCAGGGCGTTTTCCAGCAGGTTCCTGCATAGCACACCAAGGGCGCCGACATCGGCATGGATGGGCGTGGCATGGGGCGTGCCGGTGTCGGGTAGTTGCAGTAGCACTTCGCGCTGACGGGCCAGCCGGTCCAGTTGCGCGCCGGCCTGGGCCAGTGCCGCCCGGGGCAGTGCCTCCTGCATGGCGTAGTTGTGGTGCTCGCTGGCTTCGGCCAGCGTCAGCAATTGCTGTACCTGTCGCGCCATGCGGTCGATGTCCTGCAGCAGCGTAGCGCGATCGCCGGCTTCGCCCAGTTCGACCTGGCCGCGCATGAGGGCCAGCGGTGTCTTGAGTTCGTGGGCGGCGGTGGCGAGAAAGTCGCGCTGCTGCCGGTAACCCTGTTCCAGCCGGTCCAGCGCCAGGTTGACCGACTGGAACAGGGGTGTGATTTCGCTCGGTACGCCCTGCAGGGACAGGCGCGCCGACAGGTTGTCGATATCGATGGCGGCTGCGGCCGTGGCGGCGCGACGCAAGGGCTTGAGCAGGTAGTGCAGGCTCACCGCCACCACCAGCGAAATGAGCAGCGTGCCGACAATGGTGCCGATGATGATCAGTGAGGTCAGGCGCTGGCTCTTGTCGTCCAGCACGATCTGCAGCAGGCGTTCGCTGCGCATGACCTGCACGTAGAAGGTCTTGCCGGCATGCTCGAAGCGGCGCGTGAGCACTTGCAGGGTGCGCTCGCCGGTGGCCAGGGTCAGGCGTTCGCGCTCGGCTGCAAAACCCTGGCCGGGCAGGGCGTAGGGCTGGATGGCGCCATCGGAGGCCAGCAGCACCCGGCCCTGTGCATCGAGTACGCGATAGACACAGTCGTCCCGGAGGATGTCATAGGCAGCGGCTTCCTTGTCACTGGTCTTGAGCTTCACCGGGCGTCCCGTCGCATCGAATGCCAGGCCTTCGATCACGGTGCTGGCATTGTGCTTCAGCGAGAGATCGGTCAGCAGGTCCGGCCCCCAATGCAGCAGCAGCGTCATGCCACCGATGACGATGGCGCTGACCAGGACCAGGATCAGCGCGGTGAAGGCCTGCAGATGCAGTGACAGGCTGCGGGTGGCCAAGGGTGAGTCAGCCTGGCGCATGGGCATCCTTGAGAGCGTAACCGAGGCCGCGCTGGTTGACGATCTGCAGGCGCGAATCGATGCTGGCGAGCTTGCGGCGCAAGCGATGCAGCGCCACGTCCAGCGCATTGGGCGTGACCGGTTCACCGATGCCCCAGGCGGCGGCCTCCAGGGCGGTGCGGCGCGCCGTGGCGCCGGCGGCACGCACCAGTACCAGCATCAATTGCAGTTCGGCCGGCGACAGCGAGATCGATTCCTCGCCGCAGGACAGGCGACTTTCCACCGGATCGATGCACAGGTCGCCGTGCTGCGGCGCCAGGCTTTGCTGCTGCGGAGCGCGTCGCATCAGGGCGCGTACCCGGGCCACCAGTTCCTCCATCGAGAAGGGCTTGGGCAGGTAGTCATCGGCACCGGCTTCCAGTCCATCGATGCGGTCATGCAGGGCGTCGCGGGCGGTGAGCATCAGGCAGGGCGTATCGATGCGGCGCGCGCGCAACTGCCGCACCAGTTGCAGGCCATCGCCGTCAGGCAGGTTGCGATCCAGCACCAGCGCCGGGTAGCGGATCTGTGCCAGGCCGATGCTGGCCTGGGACAGGGTGCCATAGACATCGGTCTCGATACCCGCGCCCGCCAGCGCCCGGCTGACCAGTGCGGCCATGCGTTCATGGTCTTCCAGCAGGGCGATGCGGTTCATCATCGGCGCTGTCATCGCTCAGAAGCGATAGAGGTAGCCGGCCCGCACGGCCGCAGCATGATTGCGGTCCACCAGAGGGCTGTCGGTGATACCGCTGCCGTAGCGGGTCAGGCGCAGGTCCAGGAAGAGCGACTGCGACTGCGTCATGCGCAGGTCGGTGCGCAGGCCGCCGACCAGGTTGGCGGTGGAGCTGCCCTGGTAGAAGGCACGCTGGGCGGTGACCTCGTTCTGGCGTACGCCGAAGTAGTAGTCCACGTAGTTGCTGTTCATCCA
>JAFAMT010000180.1 GCA_019233085.1 Herbaspirillum sp. | reverse complement strand
TGATGCTGTCCACACCGCGATTGGCCAGCTGGTCGGCGCGTTCGTTGCCGGCGTGGCCGTTGTGGCCGCGCACCCAGCGCCATTCCACCTGATGCTGCTGCTGCGCGGCGTCCAGCGCCTGCCACAGGTCGGCGTTCTTGACCGGCTCCTTGCTGGCGGTCTTCCAGCCACGCGCCTTCCAGCCGTGGATCCACTCGCTGATGCCCTTCTGCACATACTGGCTGTCGGTGTGGACGACCACGTCGCAGGGGCGCTTCAGGGCGTTCAGGGCCTGGATCACGGCCATCAGCTCCATGCGGTTGTTGGTGGTGTTGGGCTCGCCGCCGAAGATTTCCTTCTCCTGGCCACCGGCCACCAGCAAGGCGCCCCAGCCGCCACGACCAGGATTGCCCTTGCAGGCGCCATCCGAATAAATCTCTACTTTGTCCATGTTCTTCAATCTGTTTGCTCAGGTGGGCGGGCCGCGATCATACCTGATCCGGCTCCCTGCCCCGGATTTGTTCAGTCCGACTTGTGGATGCGGTTGGTCACCGGCACGGCGTGCGGGGCCTTGAGCTTCTGCCGTTGCAGGGCCGGGCCGATCAGGCGCATGCCGGGTACGCGCTTGATCGCCTGCACGATGTAGACCGCGCCGAAGTAGGGCCACCAGCGGTCACCCGCCTTTTCCATGAAGCCGAAGCGGTCCAGCCATTGCGTGGTCTTGCAGGGCGGCGCATAGCAACCGAAGTGGCCACGATTGACTTCCATGTTCAACAGCTTGAGCCAGTCCTTCAGGCGCGGCAGGCGGATGAATTCACCATCCTGCGGCAGGAAGTGCGCGCCGGTCAATCGGCCGGCGGCCTGGCGCATGCCCCACAGGCTGCTGGGGTTGAAACCGCAGATGATGACCTGCCCCTCCGGTATCAAGACCCGCTCCACCTCGCGCAAGACCTGGTGCGGCTCGGCCGAGAACTCCAGCACGTGCGGCAACACCACCAGGTCCAGGCTTTGCGAAGCGAAGGGCAGTTCACAGAAGTCGTGGGTCACTACCTGCGGGATCTCCAGCTCGGACTGGCCATCGACCGGCACCTGGTTGTGGGTCAGCCAGCGATAGGGCATGCGGTTGGCCTGCAGGGCGTGGATCTGGGGCGAACCGATCTGCACCGCGTTGAAACCGAAGATGTCGGCCGTCAGCGTGTTCAGGTGGCGCTGCTCCCACTCGCGCAGGTAACTGCCGGTCGGTGTCTGCAACCAGGCGGCGAGGTCTATAATTTCGAAAACTTTCGAATTGTCAGCAGTTTCAGCCATCTATTCTTTCGCGCCTCATGACCGAGCAGCCAGCCATGCCAGCCCACACCGCTCAGAAAACTTCATTGGACGTCCTGGCCGTTCCGGCTTTCGACGACAACTATCTCTGGGTTATCCATGACGGACGCCATGCCGCCGTGGTCGATCCCGGCGACGCCGTCCCCGTACTGGCCGCATTGCAGGCCGAGGGACTCACACTGGCCGCTATTCTACTGACTCATCACCACGCTGACCATGTCGGAGGCGTTGTCGAACTGGCAAGACAGGCGGCCAGCGATGAATTCCCGATCGTTCCTGTCTATGGGCCGGCGCGTGAAGAGTCTCGCATCAAGGGAATGAGCATCCCGCTGCATGGGGATGACCGCATCCGTATCCCGGCGCTAGGGCTGGATCTGCAGGTCATCGACATCCCCGGCCATACGCTGGGCCATATCGCCTATTACGCCGCCGACCACGGCCTGCTGTTCTGCGGCGATACCCTCTTCGCCGGTGGCTGCGGACGGGTCTTCGAAGGCACGCCCCAGCAGATGGTGGCTTCGCTGGGCAAGCTGGCCAGACTGCCGGCCGAGACCCAGGTCTATTGCGCCCACGAATATACCTTGTCCAACCTGAAATTCGCAGCCGAGGTGGAGCCCGGCAATGCCAGGCTGCAAGAACGCATCCTCAACGAGCGCGCCCGGCGCGAGCGCGGCGAGCCGACCGTCCCAACCACGATCGGGCTGGAACGGCAGACCAATCCCTTCCTGCGGGCGACTGAAAAAGAAATCCTCGGTTCACTGCAGAACGCCGGCCGTTTGACGGAGTTGGACGAAGTTAGTAGCTTCGCAGCGCTACGCGAATGGAAAAATACCTACAGATAGGGTCAGGTTGAGGGAGAAATAGCGCCAAATTCCTGACAAATCAAGGACTTGGCTTTGTAACAGGGCCATTTTTTACTTGACTGGAGAAAAGGGTCTTCCGTACACTCCCCCAATTCCCCACACTGGGCGCCAGCGGTTTTACGTTTTTTTACGACGCTGCGTCCCTGACGAACCACAGCGGGGAAACCCGCAGCTTCCGACCTTGCATTATCGTCAATACTGCGCCGTTCCGATCCAAGCGATCCAGGGACGAGCCTGCAGGAGATGTCGAGCTTAGAGACAGCTCTGCAACGGAAGCGCCGCAAGCCAACTTTTGCCTCTGGCACAGGATATCGCCCACATGCAGCGTACTTTGAAGAAACTCGCCATTGCCGCCCTGTTCTGCGCTGGTACCCCGCTGTTCTGCCTCGCCAACGACATCTCGATCTACCCCGCCCCCTTCAACGCGATCAATCCCGAACTGGCCGGCAACGCCCTGCCGGGGATGAACGACATCGATATCTGGACGCGCATCCGCAAGGGTTTCGGGATTCCCGACCTGGACAACACCCTGGTAGAGAACCAGACCCAGTGGTACAGCTCGCGCCCGGACTACATCCAGCGCACCACGGCGCGCGCCTCGCGCTACCTGTTCCATGTGGTTCAGGAACTGGAAAAGCGCGGCATGCCCACCGAACTGGCGCTGCTGCCCTTCATCGAATCGGCCTTCAATCCGGAAGCGCTGTCCACCGCCAAGGCGGCCGGCATGTGGCAGTTCATTCCCTCCACCGGGCGTGACTACAACCTCAAGCAGAACATGTTCACCGACGAGCGCCGCGACGTGCTGGCCTCGACCGATGCCGCGCTGACCTACCTGCAGAAGCTCTACGGCATGTTCGGCGACTGGCAACTGGCGCTGGCGGCCTATAACTGGGGCGAAGGCTCGGTGCAGCGCGCCGTCAACCGCAACCTCGCCGCCGGCCTGCCGATCGACTTCAATACGCTGTCGGCGCAGATGCCCAACGAGACCCGCAACTACGTGCCCAAGCTGCAGGCGGTCAAGAACATCATCGCCAACCCGGCGGCCTTCGACATCGCCCTGCCCAAGGTGGACAACCAGCCCTATTTCGTCACCATCGGCAAGACCCGCAATATCGACGTGAAGGTCGCCGCCCAGCTGGCCGAGCTATCTCTAGATGAGTTCAAGGCCCTTAACCCGCAGTTCAACCGCCCGGTCATCATCGGCGGCGAAGATACCAAGATCCTGCTGCCAGAAAGCAATGCCGAGAAGTTCAAGTCAAACATGTCCAAGTGGACCCAGGCCTTCAGCAGCTGGACTGCCCACACCGTCTCCAGCGCCCGCGAGCGCATCGAGACCATCGCCAGCAAGTTCGGCACCACCCCCGAAGTGATCCGCAGCGTCAACCAGATCCCGCCGCGCATGGTCTTGAAGGCCGGCTCCACCATCCTGGTGCCCAAGACCGAGGAAACCGCCTCGCTCGACACCGACCTCACTCCTGAAATCGCTGACAACGCCCGCCTGGCCATCGCCCCGGACGTACCGGAATCCCGCCGCATCTATGTCAAGGCCGGCAAGCGCGATACGCTGGCAGGCATCGCCGGCCGCTATCACGTGAGCGTGGCGCAGATCAAGGAATGGAACGGCTTGAAGCGTGACACCCTGGCCGCTGGCCAGAGCCTGCAACTGCAAGTCCCCAATGTGGCGCACGCCGCGCCGACCCGTGTGGCCGCCGCACACCATGCCGCGCCGGCACGTCGCCAGGTAGCCACCGCCAAGGCACCGGTGCGCAAGGCCGCGCCCGCCCCGGCGCGCAAGGTCGCTGCGGCCAAGCCGATCACACTGGCCTCCGGCAACAGCGCCCGCAAGCAATAATCCGGAGGAAGCCGGAGGAGACCCAGGCGGCGTGGCCGCCCATGACAAAAACGCGCAAGCATTGCCTCAACCGCAGCAAGCACGAGAGAACAACAAGAATCGCAGCAGGACTGAACCCGAAGCACCGGCAGCAAGCCGGTCTTCGGGTTTTTCTTTGGTGGGACCGGCGCGATCAGTGCGCCGCGTCGGCGTAGCTGGCAGCGGCGACCAGGCGGCGGGTGTATTCCTCGCGCGGCTGCTGCAGGACCTCTGAGACAGGGCCGCTTTCGACCACCCGGCCATCCTTCATCACGATCACTTCATGCGCCATCGCCTGCACCACTGCCAGGTCGTGGGTAATGAAGAGATAGGCCAGGCCATGGCGCCGCTGCAGCTCTGCCAGCAACTGCAGCACCTGCTGCTGCACGGTGACGTCCAACGCCGAGGTCGGTTCATCCAGCAGCAGCAGCTCCGGCTGCAGCACCAGGGCGCGGGCAATGGCGATGCGCTGGCGCTGGCCGCCGGAGAATTCATGGGGATAACGTTCCAGCACGGCCGCCGTCAGCCCCACCTCCTCCAGCGCGGCGACGATCGCCTGGCGCTGCTGTTCCAAGCTCTGGCCGGGATGATGCAGGGCCAGGCCTTCGCCGACGATCTGCTCCACCGTACGGCGTGGCGAGAGCGAAGCGAACGGGTCCTGGAACACCACCTGCATGCGCGCACGCAAGGGCCGCAGGTCGCGGCTGCTGCGCTCGGAGATGGGTAGGCCGTCGAAGCGGATGCTGCCCGCCACGCTGGCCGCCGACAGCCGCAGCAGGGCCATGCCCAGCGTGGACTTGCCGGAACCGGATTCGCCGACGATGCCGATGGTCTGGCCGCGCCGCAATTGCAGGTCGACGCCGTCGACCGCATGGAAGGCGCGCTTGGCGAACCAGCCCTGCTTGATCTGGTAGGTGCAGCGCAGTTGTTCGGCCTGCAGCACCACCGGTGCATCGGTGGCGACCTCGGCGGCATGGCGCTGCGGCCGACTTTGCAGCAGCTTGCGCGTGTAGGGCTGCTGGGGATTGGCGAACAGTTCGGCCACGCTGGCGCTTTCCACCAGCTTGCCTTTCTCCATCACGCCTACCCGGTCGGCGAAATGGCGCACCAGGTTCAGATCGTGCGAGATGATTAGCACGGCCATGTTTTCCTCGCGCTGCAACTGGTTCAGCAGGGCCAGGATCTGCACCTGGATGGTCACATCCAGCGCCGTGGTGGGTTCATCGGCAATCAGCAGTTTTGGTTTGCAGGCCAGCGCCATGGCGATCATGGCGCGCTGGCGCTGACCGCCGGAGAGCTCGTGCGGATAGGACAGCGCCCGCCGCGCCGGCTCGGGGATGCCGGTCTTGTCCAGCA
>JAFAMT010000153.1 GCA_019233085.1 Herbaspirillum sp. | reverse complement strand
GGTTCAGCCGGCCTGGTTGAGCGACTCGAAATTGGCGCCGCGTTCGACCAGCTCCACCAGCAGTGGTGACGGTGTCCAGAACAGCGGATCTTCCTCGGCAAAGGCGCGGATATCGGCCAGGATGGCCGGCAGGCCCACCATGTCGGCATACTTCATCGGTCCGCCGCGATAGCGCGGGAAGCCATAGCCATGCAGGAAGGTCACATCCACGTCCAGCGGCCGCAGGGCGATACCCTGGTGCACGACGTTGGCGCCCTCGTTGATCATCGCCGCCAGGTAGCGACGCAGGATCTCCTCGTTGCTGAAGCTGCGTGGCGAGATGCCGGCGCGCTGGCGTTCGGCATCGATGATGGCCAGTACTTCCGGATCGGGCGTGCCAGTACGGGCGCCATCGGGATAGAGGTAGTAGCCACGGGCGGTCTTTTGCCCGAACCAGCCGCGCTCGCACAGCCGGTCGGCGATCTGCACGTAGCGTGCGCGCGGATCGCGGGTGGCGGCGCGGCGCTTGCGGGTGGCCCAGCCGATATCGCCGCCGGCCAGGTCGGCCACCTGGAAGGGCCCCATGGCAAAACCGAATTCGCGCACCGCCTGGTCGATCTGGTAGGGCGAGGCGCCATCTTCCATCAGGTAATCAGCGGCCTGGCGATACACGGCCAGGATGCGGTTGCCGATGAAGCCATCGCAGACCCCGGCGCGCACCGGCACCTTGCGCAGGCGCTTGGCCAGCTCGAAGGCGGTCGCCACCACGTCATCGGCGACCTGGCGCGGTACCACGATCTCCAGCAGCTTCATGACATTGGCCGGCGAGAAGAAATGCAGCCCGATCACATCGGCCGGCCGCGTGATGCTGGCGGCGATGGCGTCGATATCGAGATAGGAGGTATTGGTGGCCAGCACGGCGCCGGGCTTGCAGACGCGGTCCAGTTCGGCGAACACGGCTTGCTTGACGGCCAGGTCTTCGAATACCGCCTCGATGACCACATCGGCTGTGGCGAGGTCTTCATAGCGCGTGCTGCCTTGCAGCCGGGCCAGCACGGCGCTGCGGGCCTCGGCGCTGAGCCGGCCCTTGGCGACCTGGGCGTCGTAGACTTTTTCCACATGGGCGCGGCCGCGCTGCAGGGCGGCGTCGTCGCGTTCGATCATGGTCACCGGCAGGCCGGCATCGAGCACGGCCACGGCGATGCCCGCGCCCATGGTGCCGCCGCCGACCACGCCCACGCTGGCGATGGCACGCGGCTTGGCATGGCGGGTCTCGGGCGCCTTCTGGACTTCGCGTTCGGCAAAGAAGGCGTGGATCAGGCCGGCGCGCTGGGGGCTGTCCAGGCATTGCAGGAACAGCTTGCGCTCCAGCGCCAGTCCCTCGTCGAAGGGCATGGTGGCGGCGGCTTGTACGGCTTCGATGATCTTCAGGGGCGAAAACAAGCCGCGCCACTTCTTGCCGGCCTCGGCCTGCGCCGCCTCGATGGCGGCCAGGGTGGCCGCCTGGTCGGCCAGCGCGCCGGCGTCGCGGGTGCGGCGTACCGGGGCCTGGCTCTGCAGCAGGGCATCGAGTGCGCGCAGGCCAGCGGCGGTGGTGTCCGTACCTTCCCCGAGCGAGTCCACCAGGCCCAGTGCAAGCGCTTCCGGTGCGCCCAGGTGACGGCCGCTGAGCATCATCTCCAGTGCCGCTGCTGCGCCGATCAGGCGCGGTGAGCGCTGAGTGCCGCCGGCGCCGGGCAGCAGGCCCAGTTGTACCTCGGGCAAGCCCAGGCGCGCATCGGCCATGGCCAGGCGGTAGTGCGCCGCCAGCGCCACTTCCAGGCCGCCACCCAGGGCCGCGCCGTGGATGGCCGCCAGGACCGGCTTGCTGCAGGCCTCGATGCGGTTGCACAGATCGGTGAGCAACGGCGCCTGCGGCGGCTTGCCGAATTCGCGGATGTCGGCGCCGCCGATGAAGTTGCGGCCGGCGCCCACCAACAGGATGGCGTGGATCTGCGCATCGGCGTCCCCGCTCTCGATGGCGGCCAGGATGCCGCGACGAACGGCCACGCCCAGTGCATTGACCGGGGCATTGTCGATGGTCACCACCAGGATGGCACCGGCGCGCGCAAGGTGGACGGGGGCGCCGTGGTCGGCGGTTTGGGCGGACATGTCGGGATCTCCTGTTTTAGTTGGTTCGCAGTGCGAAATTCAAGTTCGCAAATTGATTTGATCGCCAACGATACCTCATTTGCTTCCCGTGTGTAAACCAGGTGCGGCATGGCCTTCACTGGAGCGCTATCTGCCCCTGATGCCCTTGCGTGACGGGACTTTGCGGCCAGGATGGCCTTTGCCGGCGTGTGCAGTTTCTTTGCGGCGTGGCTGTTGCCTCGCGTCTGGAATGACGCTGTTCTGCACAGCGGAACACACGTTCGCAATTAATTGACAGTGCGAATCGAGGTGTGTACATTCCACTGCCAATGAGGGCAAGTCGGGTCACCGGCGCCGCCCGGCCTGGTGGAAAACGGAGAAGTGAAGGATGGAAGAGATTCTGGCGTTCAAGGGTGAGGATGAGAGCAACGACCGGCAGTTCGTCAATGCCCTGGCACGTGGCCTGGAAATCCTGCGCTGCTTCCGTCCTGGCGAGATCTACCTGACCAATACCGAACTGGCCAAGCGTACCGGCCTGCCCAAGCCGACCATCTCGCGCCTGACCCATACCCTGACCCGCCTGGGCTATCTCGAATATTCGGAAGACCAGGGCCGCTACCAGCTCGGCTCGGGTGTGCTGGCGCTGGGCTATTCGCTGCTCTCGGGGATGGATGTGCGCAAGCTGGCCCGTCCGGCCATGCAGGAGCTGGCCGACTATTCCCAGTGCAACGTCGCCCTGGGTATCCGCGACCGTCTCAGCATGGTCTATATCGAGGCCACACGCGGCCAGTCGGCGGTGACCCTGCGGCGCGACGTGGGCTCGCGCATTCCCTTGGCGACGACGTCGATGGGACGCGCCTTGCTGTGCGCCTTGCCGCAGAACGAGCGCGATTTCCTGATGGACCACATCCGCCTGCGCAATGAAGAGCAATGGCCCAAGGTCAAGGCGGGGATCGAGCAAGCCTTCCGGGATTTCCAGGACTACGGTTTCTGCATCTCGGTGGGCGAATGGGAAAAGACCATCAGCGCCGTGGGCGTGCCCATGATCGACGCCAACGAAGAGAAGGTCATGGCCTTCAACTGCGGCGGTCCAGCCTTCATGCTCACCCGCGAGATGCTCATGGAAGACCTGGGCCCGCGCCTGGTGGCCGTGGTGCGTTCTGTGGAAACCAGCATGGGACGGCACTGAGCCAACCGGCTGGGGGATCACCGGAAAGAATCATTAGAAGCAAGCAGGGAGACAGAGAGAACCGGCAAGCGCAGCAAGCAGCCTGACCGGTTCCGGCAATTCGGTAGTACCGCAACACCACAACAAGAAACAGCCGTTCGGGTCTTGACCGACCCCCTTCAGCAATAGGCATCACGCGCATCCCGCCCGGTTGGGGAGGATTTTCGCCGATGCCCGCACAGACTGGCCAGAGATGTGATCTGGCCGGGCCGGGACCGTGCGCCCCGACCCGGCGGGGAAGCGCTCGTCCTGACGTCGTGTGCCTATCGCTGAAGCGGGTCGCACGGGTGCGGATATGGTCATCCCCTGGCGCAGCGGCTACATCACTTTCATCAGACCAAAGAGGTGGAGACAATGACAAGCAGGTATCAAGGCATCAAGCGACTGGCCATGCTGGCCTGGGCAGCTTCGGCGCTGGTGGCCGGCACGGCCGTGGCCGAGGAGCTGAAGGTGGGCGTGGAGATTCCGCTGACCGGCAGCCTGGCGCGGGTCGGCTCGGGCATGCAGGAGGGCATCAACGTGGCCGCCGAGGTGTTCAACAAGACCAATGGCAAGCACAAGGTCAAGCTGGTCACCATCGATGACGAATCGGCGCCGGCCAAGGCCATTGCGGCCGTCGAGAAGCTGGCCGGCGATGGCGTGCTGGCCGTCACCGGCGGCTATGGGTCCAACAACATCGCCCCGGCTGCTGACGCCGCCGCCAAGGCCGGCCTGGTCTACATGACCTCGGGGGGCGTGGATGACAACCTGGTGGGCAGCGGGCGCAAGAACTTCTTCCGTATCAACAACGTGGCCGGTTACCAGAAGGCCATGGTGGGCTTGCTGGAGGACATGAATGCGCGCTCGGTCTCGATCGTCTATTCGACCAAGGAAGCCGCCGCCGCGCTGGCCAAGGACCTGGAAAAGGCCTGGGGCGCCAAGGGACTGAAGGTGACGGCGCATGCCTTCGATCCGGCCATCAGCGACTTCAAGCCCATCATCAACAAGATCAAGCTGCAGGACAAGCCCGAAGTCATCGCCATGATCGGCTATGAAAACGACTACGTCGGCATCCTGCGCGCGGCCCGCGTGTTGAAGCCGGCGGTCAAGGCCATGGTCGGCGTGTGGTCGCTGGCCACCCCCAAGATGGCGGCCGATTTCCCCGACCTGGTACCCAATGTCTACGGTACGGCGCTGCTGCCTTACCCGGCCCAGTTCACCACGGCCGATGGCAAGCTCTTTGAAGAGACCTATCGTCGCCTCTACAACAAGGACCCGGACTACCTGGGCCAGTTCGGCTACGTGCAATCGATGCTGCTGTTCGAGGCCATCGCCCGTGCCGCCGACAAGGGGACGCTGAAGAAGGGCGGCGTGGCCGAAGAAATGCGCAAGACCGACCGCGACACCCTGATCGGCCGCGTGCAGTTCGGCAGCAATGGCGACAACCTGAACTTCACCCATCACATGGGGCAGCATCAGGGCAACAAGGTGACCATCGTCTGGCCCAAGGACGCCGCCACCGGCAAGATGAA
>JAFAMT010000127.1 GCA_019233085.1 Herbaspirillum sp. | reverse complement strand
GGGAGACGAGGCCTGGCGTGACGCCGAGGGATTAGGCGTGCGCGGCGCCGGCATGCGGCGCTCGGTGCTGCTGGGGAAACTGCTGCGCTGGCTGCTCATGCGCACGCGCTCGCTCTCGATGCTGCCGCGCCGCGGTGGTCCCAGGTCGAGTTCGGGATGGTCCTCGCGCTGATGGTCTTTGCCGGGGTTCAGGATCGCCCCCAGCAGCCATTTCAGGCCCAGCGCCAGCAAACCCAGCATCAGCACCGCCGCCAGGCCACGGCTGAGCTTGCCACCCAGGGCATCGAGCAGCGCCGCGCCGAGCAGGTCAGCGTGCTGGCTGTCGTCGCCCGTACTCAGTTGCGCCCGCACCAGCGCCTCCAGGGCACTGCTGGCACACAGCAGCAGCAGGCTGCCGCACCACAGACGGATGGCGCCCCGGCCGCCCATGAGCGACTTGCGGCCAAGCGCGCGCACTACCGTGCGCAGCAGCAGCGGCAGCAGCCAGAGGACCGACCAGCCAAACCATTTGACGAAAATCATGCTACTCCCAAACTTCACCGGCCTGGCACGCCGCCAGCCGGCCTCGTGAATCTGTCAGGCTGCGAGTGTAAACCAAACCGCGCAACTGCCGCCGGCCCCCACCCTGCCCGTAGTGACTAACTCAGCGGCCATGACAGTGACAATCCTGCACATGGTCATTGATCAAGCCGATGCCCTGCAGGTAGGCATAGATGATGGTGGAGCCGACGAACTTGAAGCCGCGCCGCGCCAGGTCCTTGGAAATGGCATCCGACAGCGGTGTCTTGGCCGGGCAATCGGCCAGCGATTTCCAGCTGTTGCGCACCGGCTGGCCATCGACATGCGCCCACAGGTAATCGTCCAGGCCGCCCAGCTCCTCGCGCAGCCTCAGGTAGGCGCGGGCATTGCCGATGGTGGCCGCTACCTTCAGGCGATTGCGGATGATGCCGGGGTCAGCCAGCAGTTGCGCCACCTTGCGCTCGTCGTAGCGGGCGATCTTCTCGGCGTCCCACTGGTCGAAGGCGGCGCGGTAGCTTTCGCGCTTGTTGAGCACGGTCTCCCAGGACAGGCCGGCCTGGGCACCTTCCAGGTTGAGCATCTCGAAGAGCCGCGTCTCGTCGTGGCAAGGCACGCCCCATTCGTGGTCGTGATAGTGCACATAGAGCGGATTGTTCAGGTTGACCCAGCCACAGCGGTTCAGAGATTGCTTAAGGGATTGGTTCATGAATGTTCTCTGTCTTGGTTCTCTTGTGGTTCACACCGGCCACAGCGGGGCTTCATCCATCAGCGCGATCTGCTCGCGCAACTCCAGGATGCGGTCCTGCCAATAGCGCTGGGTATTGAACCAGGGGAAGGCCACCGGAAACGCCGGGTCTTCCCAGCGTCGCGCCAGCCAGGCGGAATAATGGATCAGTCGCAGGGTGCGCAGCGCTTCGATCAGGTAGAGCTCGCGCGGCTCGAATTCGCAGAAGCTCTCGTAGCCGGCCAGCAGATCGGCCAGCTGGCGCACCATGTCGCCGCGCTCGCCGGAGAGCAGCATCCAGAGATCCTGCACGGCCGGGCCGCTGCGGCTGTCATCGAAATCGACGAAGTGCGGGCCGGCATCGGTCCACAATACGTTGCCGACATGACAATCGCCATGCAGGCGCAAGCGGCGGATGTCACCGGCGCGGTCATAGCAGCGGCGCACCCCTTCCAGGGCCTGTTCCACGGTGCTACGCCAGGCGCTGGCCACGTCCATGGGAATGAAGTCATGCGCCAGCAGCCAATCGCGTGGTTCTTCGCCGAAACTGGCGATATCCAGCGCCGGCCGTGCCACGAAGGCGCTGCGGGCGCCCACGGCGTGGATGCGTCCGATGAAGCGGCCCATGCGCTCCAGTGTGTCGGCATCGTCCAGTTCGGGAGCCCGGCCGCCATGACGCTGGAAGACCGCAAAGCGGAAACCCGCATGGCGATGCAGGGTCGCGCCATTGGGCAGGCGCATGGCGGGGACAACCGGCACCTCATCGTCAGCCAACTCCTGCGAAAACGCGTGTTCTTCCAGGATCTGCTCATCACTCCATCGCAGCGGCCGGTAGAACTTGACCACCAGCGGCGGCCCGTCTTCCATGCCGACCTGGTAGACCCGGTTTTCGTAGCTGTTCAGGGCCAGCAGGCGGCCATCGCCATACAGGCCGAGCGCATCCAGGGCGTCCAACACGGTATCGGGCGAGAGCGTGGCGAAGGAGGTGGCGTCGGGCTGTGGCTGGGCTGGGGAAGAGGCGACTTGATTCATCCGTCTATTGTACTGTCGCCAGCGCCAACGCCACAGGACAATCCGCCCTGTAGGCCCAACAATGCTCGCGCCCCTGGCTGAATGCCTTTACACTCCTGCCTTTAGCATCTGCAATTGGACCCATCATGCATCTCGACCAGCCCCTTTCCGACGCCGAGTTCGACGAACTCGACGATTTCCTCCTCTCCGACCGCTGCGCCGACGATGTCATGACCATGGACACCCTGCACGGCTACCTGACGGCGCTGGCCATCGGTCCGCAGGAAGTGCTGATGGCTGAATGGCTGCCGCGCGTCTGGGGCAGCCGCCCGGAGGATACGCCCAAGTTCAAGAACGGCAAGGAAGCCGAGCGCATCACCAGCCTGATTGCGCGCACGATGAACGAGATCGCCATCACCTTCGAGGTGGCCCCCAAGGAATACGAACCGCTGTTCTGCGAGCGCGAGCACGAAGGCAAGCCGCTGCTGGACGCCGAGGCTTGGGCCTGGGGCTTCTGGGAAGGCATACAGCTGCGCGCGGCGCAATGGGATGAGATCTTCCATTCCAACATCGGGCCGCTGATGCGCCCGATCTACCTGCTCGGCTCCGAAGAGCTGGAGGAGGAAGAAACCAAGCTCATCGACGACCCCATCAAGACCCACAAGCTGGCCATCGAAATCGAATCGGCCATCCCCCACATCCATCGCTATTGGGCGCCCAAGCGCAAGTCGGCGGTGGAACAGGTGCAGCGCGAGGCGCCCAAGACCGGCCGCAACGATGCCTGCCCCTGCGGCAGTGGCAAGAAGTACAAGAAGTGCTGCGGTGCGGATTCGGACGACTGATCCCACCCTCATTGCCATTTGGAAATAAAAAAGGCGCGCCAGGGATCGGCGCGCCTTTGCTTTTCAGCGCAGGATTCACTCCTTGATGAAGTGCTCGCGGTAATACTTCAGTTCTTCGATCGATTCCAGGATATCGGCCAGGGCGGTGTGCATCTGGCGCTTCTTGAAACCGGTGGCGATCTCCGGCTTCCAGCGCTTGCACAGTTCCTTCAGTGTCGACACATCCAGGTTCCGGTAGTGGAAGAATTCTTCCAGCTCGGGCATGCCGCGCACCATGAAGCGGCGGTCCTGGCAGATGGAATTGCCGCACATGGGCGACTTGCCGGCCGGCACGTACTGCTTCAGGAACTCGATGATCTGCTTCTCGGCATCGGCCTCGGTGACGGTGGAAGCCTTGACGCGGTCGATCAGGCCGGAGCGGCCGTGGGTGCCCTTGTTCCAGGCATCCATGCCGTCCAGCAGCTCGTCGGACTGGTGGATGGCCAGCACCGGGCCTTCGCCCAGCACATTGAGCTCGGCATCGGTGACCACCACGGCGACTTCGATGATGCGGTCCGAATCGGGATCCAGGCCGGTCATCTCCATATCGACCCAGACCAGGTTCATTTCATTGGGACGCGCGGGCGCGGCGGGGGCTTGTGACATAATTCTTCCTTATTGACGTAATGGGTCTCGCACCCATCTACTGCATGGTTCGCTCGCCCAGCGTGCGCTGGCGGCATGGTTCTTGTCCTGCTGCCGGCCTGGCCGCCGGGGGCGGCTTGCGGCGGCGCTCCCCGGGAGGTCGCGGCGGGCCGGCATCGAACTTTCGCCATTTTCGCACAGGGACAGCATGTCTTCACTTTCGTTTTCGGTTTTGTTCGTCGTCTTCCTCGCCATCAGCCTGGTGGTCCGCTACTGGCTGGCCTCGCGCCATATCCGGCATGTGATCGCGCATCGCGCCGCCGTCCCGGCCGAGTTCGCCGAGAAAAT
>JAFAMT010000074.1 GCA_019233085.1 Herbaspirillum sp. | reverse complement strand
GCCGTCAGTCTGCAGATCAAGGCCCTGCAGGAAAGTCTGGGCCTGGCCTTGTTCAATCGCAGTGCAGCCGGCATGGTGCTCACCGTCGAAGGCAGTAAACTGCTGCCCCTGGCCGAGCGCGTACTGGCCGACGTGCAGGAGTTGCGCCGCCATGCCAACGAATTCCGTTCCAGTACCGGGGCACTGTCGGGCTCGCTGGCCATCGGCACCATCCTCGATCCGGAATTCATCCGGCTCGGCGGATTCCTGAAGTTGCTGGTCGAACGCCATCCGCAACTGTCGACCCAGCTTTCCCATCACATGTCGGGGTCGGTCTTGAACGAAGTCCGCGCCGGCAAGCTCGACGTGGGTTTCTTCCTCGGCGATCCCGGCAAGGGATTCCACGCCATGACGCTGACCTCCTTCACCTACAAGGTCATCGCCCCGGCCGGCTGGAAAAACCGGGTCACCGGCAAAGGATGGAAAGAACTGTCGCGCCTGCCCTGGATCTGGACACCTCCCGAATCGGCGCATCATCGTCTATTAAGCAAGATCTTCGCGCAACATCACGTAAAACCACATACGGTAGCCCTGGTTGACCAGGAGTCATCGATGCTCGACCTGGTCAAGTCCGGCGTGGGACTGTCGCTGGCACGGGCATCAATTGCCTTGAGCCAGGCCCATGCCCATGGTCTGGTGATTGCCGATGCGGTCGAACTGTCCACCGAATTGAGCTTTATTTCCCTGGAGAAACGGCAAAACGACGATGCTATCCAGGCCGTCTTTCAATTGCTGCAGGAAATATGGCAATCCTGATATTGCTTTCTGGTAACACGGTGTTGCTGGTTATCGGATGAATTGCCAGGGATCACCGTCTTCCTGCTGAACCTAAAGGGCCGTTGAGCGGGTTCATGCCTTTGCCAAGGGCTTTTTGAAGGGTTTTGCTGTTTGAAAAGCAATTTTTTGGAAAGATGTCCACCGCGAACCCTCTTTCGGTTCTTTAATTTAGATGTGGATATATATAAATAGTAGTAGTAGTTAACGTCGCCAAAAACTGTGGATAACTTGGTTTACCTGAAAAAAATCAATTCCTTAGCTCTTTGATAAACGCTTGGTAAGCTTCTGCATTGGCGACGTACAGATTCTGGACAATTTTTCGCCGGTGGATAAAACAGGCAGATATACCCAAACCGCCCCGCAGATATGCAAAGAGTTATCCACAGGCGGCTTCAAACCCAGGAAAAAAGCCATGTCACAGCCCAGCAAACCCCTTATCCAGCTCCAGCCATCGGGTTTGCAATTTGAACAAGTGCCGGGTTTGTCCATTTTGCAATCCGGCCTGGCCAAGTCCATCCGTTTGCCCAATTCCTGCCGCAATGGCACGTGCCGAACCTGCATGTGCAAATTGTTCACTGGAGAAATCCACTACCAGATCGAGTGGCCAGGCCTGACCCGTGAAGAAAAGGCCGAAGGCTGGATCCTGCCTTGCGTGGCAGAGGCCCGGACGGATCTGGTCCTGGAGGTTCCTGATGCACTCGATCTCAAGAGCTGATCACTTGTCCACCGCCGTTGCCGCAGGTCAGTAGATCAGCAGTTATGCAGTTTCGCAGGTCCCTGTGGATAAAAAATCGCGCTGGCGGGCTCCTGAGCCCTGCCAGCGCTTTTCTTTTCCACAGTCCACTCCCGCGGGCGTCGAAAAAGCTCCGACTCTTCCTGGCTTCGTTCAGGGCCCTTCCGCTTGAAACACCAAAGCAGTCCTTCAGCTCCTGTGCCTTGCTGAACTGGCGGGGACGTGCCGCGAAAGCGCGTGCTCTTCAGCTTTACATCTAAGCTGTTTATAAAATTAGTAGTAGTGGTTAACGTCCCCCTGCTTCTGTGGATAACTTGGTTAACCCGAAAGAAATCAGTTATTTGCCAAAAGCATAAACACTTGGGCAAGCCCTGTATGAAGTCATAACAGAACTTGGATAAAAAACGGCCTTTGGATAACTTTTCGAGTTTTCCCCAATCGATAAAAAAGTTATTCAGAACTTTATCCACAGGCATCGATAAAATTGAGGAATTAGGGTCGCTGATAGCGGTTTTCGGCAAACCTGCCGATTTCGAGACTTTTCCCCCCTGATTTCCGGGTTTTCAGCCTCCTGGATGCACCATCCACAGGCATTTTTGTTGTGCTTGCCTACCGGCGGGAAATCTTGTCCACCGCGCTGCCCGAAAAAATGGATCAAAAAAGCGCAGGGGCAGGAGAGTTATCCCCTGCCCCCGGATGAGGAAACTGCCCTGTTTTGGTGTGCTTATTTTTTAGGCGTCGGGCGATTGGGCGTGGTTTTCCCGGGCGCCGGTGCTTGCGGTGCCTTCCTTGCTTCATCGAGCAGATGGGCGCAGTCGGCTTGCTGGTCGCGGTCGATATTGATCAGCGGGAGGATGGCTGTCACCGGTGCCAGCAGGCCCAAGGCCACCGCACCGCCAGCACGCAGGGCCAACACGCCCTTGTTCACGCCCACGTCGGGACTCCTGAAGCTTCCGCTGACATAGAGCGGCGAGCGCAGGGAGATGATGCGCAAGCCTTTGCTCTTGGGGTGGATGTTCAGATCCAGTTTTTCCTGTTTCATGTCGATGCTGCCATCGACCACGATCAGGGCATCCTCGGTATCGAGCAGCAGGGTCTTCACATCCATGACGCCGTTGCGCACCGGCAGGTCGCCGGCCAGGCAATTGAGCCTGACCTCCTTGTCCCCGAACAGCTTGCTGATGACCACATTGCCCACGTTGAGTCCGGCCGCTTCCAGCAGGAACTTGCTGATCGCGCCCTGATTGACCAGGGTCTTCACCTCGCCGTTGGCCGAGCCCAGCATGGCGGCCACCGAATTGCCAGTGGCTGACAGCCGGGCATCGCCGTTGATCTCGCCGAAGCTGGTGCGCGATGCATCCAGTTGTGGATAAAGTTTCTGGATCTTCAGCTTGCGCGCCACCAGGCTGATCTCGGACTTCATCTGCGCGGCCTGCCCATCGAGCCGGATGGTCGAACTGAGCGTGCCGCCGGCCACGCCAAAGTCCAGCGGCGCCAGGGTCAGCACCTTGTCCTTGAGCATCAGGTGGGCCTGCAGGTCGTTGATGGGCAGGTCCTTGTGCTTGATGATGCGCTTGCCGGTCAGGCGCACGTCGGCGTCCAGCGCGCCCCAGGCCTCGGTGCTGAAGGTCTTCACCGGCAATATCTTGTCCACAGGCTGGCGCTCCTGTGCCCCGCGTTCGCTCTTCTGTGCATTGGAGTCGGCACCGATCAGCGGCGCCAGGTCCTCGAAGCGCAATTCATTGGAGCTCAGCGTTCCGGAGAGACTGGGCCGCGCGGCGCCACCGCCGGTGGCATAGCGCAGATCGCCATGGATATCGCTCTGGCCGACCTTGCCGCTGAACTGCTCGTAGGTCCATTCACTGTGTCCGGCATCGATCTTGCCGATGAGCCGGCCTTCGGTGGCAAACGGCGGGGTCTCCGGCAGCAGCACCCCGGTCAGCGGGTAGAGATTGCCCATGCTGGCCCCGGAGACCGACAGCCGCAGGTCCAGCGCCGCCAGTTGGGCCGGCTTGGTCAGCGTGCCGCGCACGCCGATGGCGGTCTTGCCGACCTTGATCTCGGCCAGCAGCGGATACGGTTGTTGCGGATCCTGCAGTGACAGTACGCCCCCCGCCTTGCCCTGGCCCGACACCGGTGCGCCGTTGAAGCTGCCGGTGAGCTTCCAGCCCAGGCCATAGAGCCGCTCCGTGGCCGGATCGAGGGTGTCGATGGCGGCGTTGACATTGATCTTGTCCACAGCATCATCCAGGGCCAGCTTGCCCTGGCGCAGCGCGATGCGGCCCAGTTGCAGTTGCCAGGCCGAGGGGCCATCGCTACTGCTCTTGAACGTCCAGTTGTTCACAGCCTCGCGGTTGCGCAGCAGCGACACCGACGGATCCTGCACCTCCAGAGAGGGCAGGGAAATCTTGTGCACAAGCAAAGGCAGCGGGTTGAGCGTGAATGTGACCCGGCGCACCGTCGCCATTGGGCCGGACTGGGCGAAGGCGGGAGGATTGCCCAGGCGCAGATCCTCAGCCTGCAAGCGCGGCCAGGGTAGCCAGCGGGCCCAGAAGCTGGCCGGCGGCACTGTCGCCTCGGTGCGTTGCCAGTGCAGCGACAGGTCGCCCTGGATGACGAACTCGCGCCCGATCGCGCTCGAGACACGGTCATTGATCCAGGGTTTGGCCCGGTTCCAGTCGAAGGTGAGAATGAAGAGGATGGCCGCGGCCAAGACCGCGATCAGGCTGGCGAGCAGCCAGAGGATTGTTCTTGTCAGGCGCGACATCGGCAGGTCTTCCCGTGGAGGATGGTCAACATGCGCCGATGCCCCGGCCGGCAGGGATCTGGCGGCGCAGGCGAGCCTGTTCTGCTGCCTGCTACCGCGACTGCATCAGCGCTTCATGTTGATACGACCGAATTCGTCATGCGTTGTTGCAGACAAGTGCGCCCGCAACCACTTGTGGGCGGGATTGCGGGCGTCGCGCTCGTGCCACAACATGTCCACATGCTCTTCCGGCGTCTGGAAGGGCAGCTCCTTGACCACCAGCACCTCGGCCATGCCGGTGGCCGCCACCAGGTGGCGCGGCAAGACGGTCAGCAACTCCGAGCTGGCCACGATGCGCCCGGCCGTGAAGAACTGGTTCACCGTCAGCAGGATCTTGCGCTCGCGGTTCATGCCCGCCAGCACGTCGTCGATGACCGCATGGGGCTTGCCCGACAGGCTCACCAGCAGGTGGTCGGCGCCGCAATAGCTGTCCAGCGTCAGGGGCTGGCCGGCCAGCGGATGGTTCTTGTGCATCACGCACACGTATTGCCCGGTGTAGAGCCGGGCGTGGCTGATCTGCGTCTTGGCCATGCCCTGGCCATCGGCCAATTGCGCCGTCACCCCGGGGAAGAAGCCGACCGCCAGGTCGATGTCGCCACGCAGCAGCATGGCGCGCGGGTCGCGCGTGGTCAGGGGCATCATGCGGATCTTGATGCGCGGGGCGTCACGCATGATGGTGCGCACCAGCGACGGCAGCCACAGCGCAGCCGTGGCGTCGACCATGGCCATGCGGAAGGTGTTCTGGGCGCGCGAGATGTCAAAGCTTTCCGGTGCGATCACCGCTTCCAGCTCCGAGAGCGCACGGCGTACCGTGGGCCACAGCTCTTCGGCGCGCGGCGTGGGCTTGACGCCGTGGGCGGTGCGGATCACCAGGTCATCGTTCAAGGTGTCGCGCAGGCGGCGCAGGGCATTGGAGACCGCCGGCTGGGTCATGGCCAGCAGGTTGGCCGCACGCGTCAGGTTCTGCTCGGTCATGACGGCGTCGAATACGCGCAACAGGTTCAGGTCCAGGGTGAGAAAGCTCATAGGGCGGGCCTTTGCGGCAGTAAGGGAGTCGCGGATGAACGCCGGTTGCATCCGGCAGAAATATTATTCACAGATTATATAACTGATATCCGAAACGGAAAGTGGTCAAACAAATGTGAGTTCACTACACTGCAATGCAACATAACACAACACGTCAAGGATCGAATCATGGCAACCATCGCACAAAGCACCAACAGCACCTTCAAGAGCAAGTTCGCTGCCGTCATGCGCAACATCTTCATTCACTTCGTCAAGGCCCACGAGCTGCAAGCCGTCGCCCTGGTCGCCGCTGAACAAGACCGCGTGAACGGTTCGCGTCAACTGAACCGCATGGCCGACAAGTTCGAAGCCACCCAGCCCAACCTGGCTGCTGAACTGCGCTTCATCGCCTCGCGCGGTTAATCGCCGGAAGGTTTTTGTAGCACCCGTTTCAAGTTTTTACCCGTTGCGCACCATCGTTGCGCGACGTTGGCGACAGGCCCAGCAGGCCATCGCCGGTAGTCAGGGATTTCGGTAGTTCCGGCGCGTACGGCGCTTGTGTTGACGCTGATTCGATCAACGCGTCAGGACACCGATCCGTTGTCTCCTCCTCCCTCTTTAGGAAGGATTAACCCCGCAGGCCTGGCCTGTGGGGTTTTTTTTGCGCGTCCGCTTTGCATCGCTTGTCTACCACCGCGCCGATTGCGAAGTCCCCTCCGGCCCACGATATTCACCGGACAGCCAGATGGCGTCAAATGACGTTGTATTTTTGTTGAATGCTGATCTCCTGGCACCCCGCATTGCCTTCATGCTAACTCCCGGCAAAGCTCCTGATACCAGGCTGTAAGCGGGTTTGCGGCCGATATGCCAGGGCCGCCCGGCGCAGGTCACACTACATTCACGAATCGTATATCTGATATGAGAACTCTAAAGTAGTCATACAAGGCCCGGCATATCATACTGCGACGCAACAACAGTGAGATTGAACGCCGCGCAGTCGTGTCGCGGCATGATTATCAGAGGTAGAAATATCATGTCCTTCCTGAACCTGGCCTTTCCCGCAGAAGCAGCATTGCCCTTCGCCCAAACGATGATGGGCATGTTTGTGGCTTACCTGCGTCCGGCCCTCGGTCTGGGAGCGTTGCTGACCTTCGTGATGATCTTCAAGCCACTGATCCTGGGTCTGGCGCAAGCCGCCGTATTGCTGGTCAAGCCGCGCAAGTCGCTGGAACAGCGCATCCTGGCGCACAAGTTCAGCGGCAAGATGATGTTGAACCGCATGGCCAACGAATACAGCATGACCCAGCCCAATTTCGCCGCCGAACTGCGCAACATGGCCGCGCGTGACTGATCGATAGTCCCCGCCAGCGTGTAGTTCGAGGCCCACCGGCTTCTGGTTGTGTAGTAGAGATTTTGTAGTACGTACTGTGTCTCCTCCTCCCTCTTTAGGAAGGATTAGCCCCGCAAGCGCAAGCTCGCGGGGCTTTTTTTTGCGCCCGCGGCCAGCCTGCTGCAGTGGCAATCGTGATAACTTGTTCTCCTGCCAATCAACATCGCATTGCCGCAAGACATCATGTGCCAGCTCCTCGGGATGAACTGCAACACCCCTACCGATATCGTGTTCAGCTTTACCGGTTTCGCCACCCGTGGCGGCCTGACCGATCATCACAAGGATGGCTGGGGCATCGCCTTCTTCGAGGGCTCGGGCGTGCGCACCTTCGT
>JAFAMT010000003.1 GCA_019233085.1 Herbaspirillum sp. | reverse complement strand
CGGTGTTGCTGGTGCGCACGATCTTCTTCCATGTGGTCAAGTCGCGCCTGCTGGTGTCGCCCATTCTCTTCCTGGGCAGCAGCGACCTGGTGCGTGACTGCATCGAGACCTCGCGCCAGAACCTGCGCAATCACAAGTACAGCATCGTCGGTGCCATTGCGGTGGCCGGCGAGGAAAGCACCATGACCAAGCTGTTGGAGCCGGCCGGGACCCTGCTGGAGACGGCGCGCAAGTACAAGGCCGACGAGATCGTGGTGGCGGTGCAGAACCGGCGTGGTGGCGCACTGCGCATCCAGGAACTGCTGGAATGCAAGATGAAGGGCGTGCGCGTGACCGATGCGGCCGGCTTCTTCGAGCGCGAGGCCTGCCAGATCCGTCTGGACTCGCTGCACCCCAGCTGGCTGGTGTTCGGCAACGGGTTCGACCAGAGCATCATCCGCACCTTCATGAAGCGCAGCTTCGACCTGGTCTGCAGTCTCATCATGCTGCCCTTGCTGTCGCCGGTGATGCTGGGTGCGGCAATCTGCATCTGGCTGGAAGATCGCGGTCCCATCCTGTATCGCCAGGAGCGCGTGGGCAAGAACAACGAAAGCTTCATGGTGCTCAAGTTCCGCAGCATGCGGGTGGACGCGGAAAAGGCCGGCAAGCCGCAGTGGGCGCAGGCTGACGATCCGCGCATCACGCGCGTAGGCAACGTAATGCGCAAGTACCGTATCGATGAATTGCCGCAGCTCTTCAATGTCTTGCGCGGCGACATGAGCTTCGTGGGCCCGCGTCCGGAGCGTCCTTATTTCGTCGAGCAGTTCGCCAACGAGATCACCTTCTACAACGTGCGCCACAGCGTCAAGCCGGGCATCACCGGCTGGGCCCAGGTGCGCTACAAGTACGGCGCCTCCAAGGACGATGCCGTGCAGAAACTCCAATACGATCTCTACTACGTCAAGAACAACAGCCTGTTCCTGGACATGCTGATCCTCATCGACACACTCAGTGTCGTCCTGTTCGGCGCCGGGACCTGAGGCACTGTCCATGTTCGGCATGCTGATGGAAGTCGCCCTGGTCAGTTACCTGGTCGCGGCATTGACCTTTTTCCTGTTGGGCGGCTTCCTGGTCCTGCGCAACAAGGCCCAGTCGCGCCGTATCGTGCTGGGGCTGACCTGCGCCATCAACGCCGTGTGGGCTTTGCTGCTGGCGCTGCAACTGTGGGCGCCGATGCGCTGGCCGATGGCCGGCGCGCTGCTGGAGGTGGCGCGCAATGTGGCCTGGGACCTGTTCCTGCTGCTGCTGGTGGGGGCATTCAACCGCGAGCGCCGCGCCACGCTCTCCAATGCCAATCGCTGGCTGGTGGTGGTGGTGCTGTTCTATGCAGTGACGCTGGTGTGTACCCTGATGGTGTCGTGGCAGCAGGGTTATCCGGTACAGCTGACGCAGTTCACCGTGATGACCCTGCTGCGCACCGGCACGGCCATTCTCGGCCTGTTCCTGGTGGAGCAGCTCTATCGCAATACCATCGAGGCGCAGCGCTGGGGCATCAAGTTCGCCTGCCTGGGCATGGGCGTGATCTTCGCCTACGACTTCTACCTCTACAGCGACGCCTTGCTGTTCCGTCATTTCAATCCCGATACCTGGGTCGCGCGCGGTTTCGTCAATGCGCTGGCGGTGCCGCTGATCGCCATCTCGGCCTTGCGCAACCCGCGCTGGTCGCTGGGGATCAAGGTCTCGCGTCATGTGCTGTTCCATTCGGCCGCGCTCTTTGGCAGCGCCGCCTACCTGCTGGCCATGGCTTCCACCGGCTACTACGTGCGCATCTTCGGCGGCAGCTGGGGATCGGTGGCGCAGCTAGCCTTCCTGTGCGGCGCGCTGGTGGTGTTGCTGGGGGTGCTGTTTTCGGGCGGGTTCCGGGCGCGCCTGCGGGTTTTCATCAGCAAGCATTTTTACCACTACAACTACGACTACCGCGAGGTCTGGCTGGCCTTCACCGGTTCACTCTCGGCCAAGGGGCCGGACCTGGAACAACGCGTGGTGGAAGCCCTGGCGCGGCTGGTCGAAAGCCCGGGTGGCGCGGCCTTCGTGATTCGCGAGGGCAACATCGAGACGGTGGCCTGCTGGAACATGGCGGTCACCGCCGGTCCCGATGCCGCCAATGCCGAACTGTTGCGCTACCTGGGCGAGAAACACTGGGTGATCGACCTGCTGCAACACAAGGCCGAGCCCGCGCACTACCATCACCTGCCGCTGCCGCAGTGGCTGCGCGACACGCCACGGGCCTGGCTGGTGGTGCCGTTGCATGTGCATGGCAGCCTGGTCGGCTTCGTGGTGCTGGCGCAGCCGCGCAGCCCGCTCAAGCTGAACTGGGAAGTCATCGACCTGCTCAAGATCGCCGGCACCCAGGCCGGCAGCTACCTGATGCAGCAGCAGTTTGCCAACGACCTGATGGTGGCGCGCCAGTTCGAGTCGTTCAATCGCATGTCCACCTTCGTGGTGCACGACCTCAAGAACCTGGTGGCGCAACTGTCGCTGCTGATGGCCAATGCCGAGCGTCACAAGGATAATCCTGAATTCCAGCGCGACATGATCGATACTATCGACTTCTCGGTGCAGAAGATGCGGCTGTTGCTGCACAAGCTCAGCCGCAAGGACTCGGCCGAGCAGAACGAGATCATCGACCTGGACGAGTTGCTGCAGCGGACCTTGCGTGCCAAGTCGGCCGGCGGCCCCAAGCCGCGCCTGATCGTGGCCGCCAGCGGCCTGCAGGTGATGGCCGACTGGGAGCGTCTGGAGCGGGTGACCGGCCATCTCGTGCAAAATGCCATCGAGGCGGTGTCGCCCACCAGCGGCCAGGTCGATGTGCGACTGGACCGCGTCGGTGAGCAGGCCGTCATCGAGATCATCGACAACGGTCACGGGATGAGCGAAGAATTCATCCGTGATCGCTTGTTCAAGCCCTTCGAGACGACCAAGTCGGCCGGGATGGGTATCGGGGTATTCGAAAGTCGAGAATACCTGCACGCATTGGGTGGTGTGCTGCAGGTGGAAAGTACCGAGGGGGCGGGCACCCGTTTTTGCATCAGGCTGCCCCTGCATGCGGCCACGGCCGCGGCTTCGCGACCATTACAAGAGGAATCCAGTGAGTCAAAACAAGCCTAAGCTCTTGATCGTAGAGGATGATCCAGGCCTGCAGAAGCAGCTGCGCTGGAGCCTCGATGCCTACGAAGTGCTGGTCGCGGGTGACCGCGAAAGCGCGCTGGCCATGGTGCGCCGGCACGAACCGGCGGTGGTGACCATGGACCTGGGCCTGCCACCGGACCCCGACGGCGCCACCGAAGGCTTTGCCACGCTGCAGCAGGTACTGGCGCTGGCGCCCGATACCAAGGTCATCATGCTCACCGGCAACCAGGACCACGCGCACGCGGTCAAGGCCATCAGCCTGGGGGCCTACGATTTCCATCAGAAGCCCTGCAACGACGAGACCCTGCGCCTGGTGGTGGAGCGTGCCTTCTACCTGCACGCCCTGCAGCGCGAGCATCGCCGCATGCAGCAGGGCAACGGCAGTTCGCCGCTCAATGGCCTCATCACGCGTGACGCCGGCATGCTGGCCGTGTGCCGCAGCATCGAAAAGGTGGCGCCGTCCTCGGCCTCGGTCATGTTGCTGGGCAATAGCGGCACCGGCAAGGAGGTGCTGGCGCGCGCCCTGCACCAGTTGAGTCCACGCAGCGAGAAGCGCTTCATGGCCATCAACTGTGCGGCTATCCCCGAGAACCTGCTGGAAAGCGAGCTGTTCGGCTACGAGAAAGGGGCCTTCACCGGCGCGGCCAAGCAGACCATCGGCAAGGTCGAACTGGCCAATGGCGGCACCTTCTTCCTCGACGAAGTGGGCGACCTGCCCATGCCCCTGCAGGCCAAGCTGCTGCGCTTCCTGCAGGAGCGCGTCATCGAGCGGGTCGGTGGCCACACCGAGATCCCGGTGGATGTACGGGTGATCTGCGCGACCCACCAGAACCTGAAAGAACTGACCGCCTCCGGTGCCTTCCGCGAAGACTTGTACTACCGCCTCTGCGAGATCGTCATCAAGATTCCCGCCTTGAAGGACCGCAACGGCGACGCCGTGCTGCTGGCCCGTCACTTCGTGCAGAAGTTCTGCGCCAAGGAAGGCCGTGCCACGCTGCACCTGAGCCAGGAAGCGCTGGACGCCATCGAAGCCTATGACTGGCCGGGCAACATCCGCGAGATGGAAAACTACATCATGCGCGCCGTCATCATGGCCGATGGCCAGCACATCACCGCCGATGACCTGGGCCTGTCGGTGGAAGGCCGCGAGGCCGAGCCGCTGAACCTGCGCCAGGTGCGTGACGAAGCCGAGCGCCGGGCCGTGATCAAGGCCATCACGCGGGTGGACGGCAACATCCTCAAGGCGGCCGAACTGCTGGGCATCAGCCGTCCTACGCTGTATGACTTGATGAGCCGGCACGATATCAAGTGAGCATCACGCTGATCCATGAGCTGGTGAGCGCGACTGCGCAGGCGCGGCCGACGGCCGTGGCGCTGCGCTATCGCAACCAGCAACTGGACTACGCGGGCCTGGCCGGCGGCATCGATCAGGTGGCGTCAGCCTTGCTGGCGCTGGGCATCGGAGCCGGCGAGCGGGTCGCGGTCTACCTCGAAAAGCGCATGGAGACGGTGCTGGCCCTGTTCGGCGCGGCGGCGGCAGGGGCGGTGTTCGTGCCGGTCAATCCCTTGCTCAAGCCGGCACAGGTGGCGCACATCCTCAATGATTGCGGCGTGCGCGTGCTGGTCACCTCGCTGCAGCGCGGCCAGGTGCTGGCCGAGAGCCTGGCGCAATGCCCGTCATTGCAGACCGTGGTGCTGGTCGATGGCGATGCCGCTACCGACAACGCCGCCGATGCCGCCTTGGGCGGCGCACGGCAGATCGGCTGGACATCCTTTCTGCAATTGGCCGGCCAACCGGGTAGCCCGCGCGGCCATCGGCGCATCGATAGCGATGTCGCGGCCATCCTCTATACCTCAGGCAGCACCGGTCGTCCCAAGGGCGTGGTGCTGTCACACCGCAACCTGGTGGCCGGTGCCGTCAGCGTGGCCGGTTACCTCGGCAATCACCCCGGGGACCGCCTGCTGTCGGTACTGCCGCTGAGCTTCGACTATGGCCTGAGCCAGCTGACCACGGCTTTTCTCAGCGGTGCTTCGGTGGTGTTGCTGAACTACCTGCTGCCGCGCGACATCCTCAATGCCGTGGTGGCCGAGGGCATCACCGGGCTGGCCGGTGTGCCGCCGCTGTGGCAGCAACTGGCGCAGTTGCCGTGGCCCGAGCAGACTACGCTGCGCTATCTCACCAATTCCGGCGGCGCCATGCCGCGCCCGGTGCTGGCGCAATTGCGCAGTACCTTGCCGCGCGCCCAGGTGTTCCTGATGTATGGCCTGACCGAGGCGTTTCGCTCGACCTACCTGCCGCCAGAAGAACTGGATCGCCGGCCCGATTCCATGGGACGCGCCATCCCCAATGCCGAGATCATGGTGGTGCATCCCGATGGCAGCCCGTGCGCGCCGGGCGAGGTGGGGGAGCTGGTGCATCGTGGTGCGCTGGTAGCGCAGGGCTACTGGAACGATCCCGAGAAGACCGCCCAGCGCTTTCGCCCAACGCCGGGGCGCGATCCCAGCCTCACCGTGGGTGAACTGGCGGTCTGGTCGGGCGACTCGGTGCGCATGGACGAGGAGGGTTACCTCTATTTCGTCGGCCGCGAGGATGACATGATCAAGGTCTCCGGCTATCGCATCAGCCCGCACGAGGTGGAGGAAGTGGTCTACGCGACCGCCCTGGTGGAGGAGGCCGCCGCCATCGGCCTGCCGCATCCGCAGACCGGCCAGGCCGTGCTGGTGGTGGTGCCGAGTACGGCGCAGGTGTCGCCGCAGGCCCTGGTGCAGGCTTGTCGCCAGCACCTGCCGTCCTATATGGTGCCGGCCGCAGTGTATGCCTGGCCCGAGGCCTTGCCTCGCTCACCCAATGGCAAGCTTGACCGCAAGCTCCTGCAGCAGACGCTGGCAGGGCATTTTTTCCAGGCCTCTGATGAACGCTGAACGTCCCGCCAAACCGTTGCACGCCGAGCAGCGTGCCTTTCCCCTGGTCGATGGCATGCTGCAGGTGGGTGGCATGGCGCTCACGCGCCTGGCCGACCGGGTCGGCAGCACCCCTTTCTACGCGTATGACCGGGCCTTGCTGTCGGCGCGGGTGGCGCATCTGCGCGCCGCGTTGCCGCCGGAGATCGGCCTGCATTACTCCATCAAGGCCAATCCCATGCCGGCGCTGGTGCAGTGGATGGCGCAGCTGGTCGATGGCTTCGACGTGGCCTCGGGCGGTGAATTGAGCATTGCGCTGGATACGCCCATGGCGGTCGGCCACATCAGCTTCGCCGGACCTGGCAAGTCGCAGGCCGAGCTGCGCCGGGCGCTGGCGGCCGGCGTGATGCTGCACATCGAATCCGAGCGCGAAGCCGCGACCGTACTGACCCTGGCTGCCGAGCTGGGGGTCCAGGCGGTGGTGAGCGTGCGCATCAATCCGCCTTTCGAATTGAAGTCCTCGGGCATGCGCATGGGCGGCGGCGCCAAGCCCTTTGGCGTGGATGCCGAGCGTGCCGTGGCGCTCATGCGCCACCTGGCTGCACAGGGTGCCGATGTGCGCGGCCTGCAGATCTTCTGCGGTTCGCAAAGCCTGGATGCCCAGGCCATCATGCAGGCCCAGGCCAGCAGCTTCGAGCTGGCCATCGCGCTGGCGCAGCAATCCGGTATCGACCTGCGCATCCTCAATATCGGCGGTGCCTTCGGAATTGCCTATTTCCCGGGCGACCGGCCGCTGGACATCGCCCCCATCGGCGCCCACCTGGCGCAGTGGCTGCCGCGCCTGAAGGCGGCCTTGCCCTCGGTGCAGGTGGTCATGGAGATGGGGCGCTACCTGGTCGGCGAGGCCGGCATCTATGTCACCCGCGTGGTCGATCGCAAGGTCTCGCGCGGGCAGGTGTTCCTCGTGGTCGATGGTGGCTTGCATCACCACCTGGCCGCCTCCGGCAATTTCGGCCAGGTGATCCGCAAGAACTATCCGGTCACCGTGGTGCCGCGGCAAGCCCCGGCCGCAGGGGCCAGCGTGCCGCGCGAAGTGGTATCGGTAGTCGGCCCGCTTTGTACGCCCCTGGACATCCTGGCCGCACAGATGGAGTTGCCGCAAGCCGACGTGGGTGACCTGGTGGTGGTGTTCCAGTCCGGTGCCTATGGTTTGAGCGCCAGTCCGACGGCTTTCCTTGGGCACCCGGCAGCGGCCGAGGTGCTGGTGTGAAGAGGGCGTTTTCCTGCTATCTCGACCTGGTGCGCTTCCTGGCCGCGGCGCTGGTGGTGATCGACCATAGCGTGGCCTATCGCATCGTCTCGCCGTCTGTTGCACAGTGGTTGCCGCAGTGGGGCAGGGAGGCGGTGGTGACCTTTTTCGTACTCTCCGGATTCGTCATCGCCCATGCCGCCCAGTCCCGCCAGCAGAGCCTGGCGCAATATGCCGCCGCACGCGCGGCGCGGCTCTACTCGGTGGCCTTGCCGGCGCTGGCACTGGCCTTTGGCGCAGCCTGCCTGGCGCAGGCGCACCTGGCCGAGCCGATGAACGATGCCTACCAGGTACAGAAATGGTTCCTCTATCTGCCCTTCCATGCCCTTTACCTGGGTGAGCTGTGGCGCTTCTCGGAGACCCCCGTCTGGCTCGGCGCCTATTGGTCGCTGGGTTACGAGGCCTGGTACTACGCTTTCTTCGGCGCGCTGTATTTCCTGCGCGGGCGCGTCCGCCTGGTGTCGTTGGCGCTGATCCTGCTGGCGATGGGCTACAAGCTCTGGTTGCTGCTGCCGGTGTGGTATGCCGGCGTGCTGCTGTGGCGCTGGCAGGCCCGCTGGCCGATCTCAGCCGGACTGGCCCGTGCCGGCATGCTGCTGGCGCCGGTCCTGCTGCTGCTCTACGCCCATTGGCAGGGCGAGATGGTCCTGCGCGCGCTGGCAGTGGCGTACTGGCCCTGGCCGGCATGGCCCCTGGGCAGCGCCGATCGCGTGCTGGGGGACTACCTGGTGGGCTTGCTGATCCTGCTCAACTTCTACTGTGCCCTGCATGCGCGCCTGTCCACGCCGGATTGGCTGGTGCAGCTCGGGCGTGTGCTGGCGTTCTACACCTTCCCGCTCTACCTGGCGCATAGCCTGGTGATATCTGCCTGGACGGCCTTGCGGCCATCGGCCCAGGGTGGCAGCGAAGAGTTGCCGTTCATCGTGGCCATCGTCCTGGTGACCTGGCTGTTCGGACAAGTGTCGCGACCCTTGCGCAGCGCCCTGGAACACGCCCTGCTGGCGCTCTGGCAGGCACTGTGCGAGGCCGGGGGCGGCGTGCGTAGCTGGCTTGGGAAATAAAAACAGATGCTCTTCAATTCCTTCGGATTCCTGTTCCTCTTCATGCCGGCCGCGGTGCTGGGTTTCTTTACGCTGGCGCGCATCCGGCGCGACTGGGCGGCGGCCTGGCTGGCGCTGGCTTCGCTGTTCTTCTATGGCTGGTGGGATGTGCGTTACCTGCCGCTGCTGCTGGGCTCGATCGGCCTGAACTACCTGGCCGGACGCCTGATCAGCCAGGGTGCCGGCGCGGCGCGCCTGCGCTGGCTGACCCTGGCCGTGGTGGTCAACCTGGCGTTGCTGGCCTATTACAAGTACGCCGCCTTTGCCATCGGCAGCATCAATGCGCTGCTGGGGAGCCACTATCCACTGCTGGCGGTGGTGCTGCCGATCGGCATTTCCTTCTTCACGTTTACGCAGATTGCCTTCCTGGTCGATACCTACCGGGGGGAGGTGAGGGAAGTCAACTTCATCCACTACCTGCTCTTCGTGACCTACTTCCCGCACCTCATCGCCGGACCGGTGCTGCATCACAAGGAAATGATGCCGCAGTTCGCCGATGCGCAGAACTACCGCTTCTCGGCGCGCAACTGGGCGGTCGGCCTGTCCATCTTCGCCATCGGCCTGGCCAAGAAGGTACTGGTGGCCGACAACCTGGCCGAGTATGCCAATGCGGTCTTCAACCAGGGTGGCTCGCCGGGGCTGCTGGTGGCCTGGGGCGGGGTGCTGGCCTATGCTTTCCAGCTCTACTTCGACTTCTCCGGCTATTCGGACATGGCCATCGGCTTGTCGCGCTTGTTCGGGGTCAAGCTGCCGCTCAATTTCCACTCGCCCTACAAGGCGGCCAACATCATCGTGTTCTGGCGGCATTGGCACATGACGCTGTCGCGCTTTTTGCGCGACTACCTTTACATTCCCCTGGGTGGGGGCCGCAAGGGAGCTGCGCGCCGTTACCTGAACCTGATGATCACCATGGTATTGGGTGGCCTGTGGCATGGGGCCGGCTGGAATTTCGTCATCTGGGGTGCGCTGCATGGCGGCTACCTGATGATCAATCATGGCTGGCAGGCGCTCTGGGGCGCGCGCGCCAAGGGGCCGGGCAGCCGGTTGGGGCATGTCGCCGGCGTGGCGCTGACCTTTGTGGCAGTGTGCGTGGCCTGGGTGTTCTTCCGTGCCACCGATCTCACGCGGGCGCTGGAGATCCTGCGCGGCATGCTGCTGATGTCGGGCATCGGCTTGCCCGACGCCATCGGCCTGCGCCTGGGAGATGGCCTGCGCGGCTGGCTGGAACAGCATGGCGTGGTGTTCTACCTGGGCGGCGGCGCGCGCTTCGTGCAGACCTGGTTGTGGGTGGGAGCGGGCGCCTTGCTGGTGTTCTGCTGCCCCAATACCCAGCAGATCATGCGTCACTTCGAACCGGCACTGGCCGAGAAGGGCGTTGATCTGTCTGCCGGATGTGTCCTGCCGATCGTGCGCAGCGGCTGGCAACCCCAGCTGCGCTGGGCGCTGTGGATCGGTGTGCTGCTGGTGCTGAGCCTGCTGTCGCTGAACCGGCCGGCCGAGTTTCTTTACTTCCAGTTTTGAGGATGGATGCCGGCATGAACGAGAGCCGTCGCTTTTCGCGTTTCCTGATCTGGCTGCTGGCGGCGGTGCTGCTAGGTAGCGCCCTGGTGGCGGCGGCGGTCGTGGCCATCGACCCCTATCGCCTGTACCAGCTGGTGCAGCTGCCGGGGTGGTCGACGCTGCGCCCGGCGCCTGAGCATTTCCGGGAAGAGATCAAGCTCACGCTGGCCCGCAAGCTGCAGGCCAACGTGGTGGTGCTGGGCAATTCGCGCGCCGAATGGGGGTTTGATCCGGCCCATCTGGTGACCGGGGCTGCCGGCGGCGGTGCGGTGCCGTACAACCTGGCCATCTCCGGCAGTGGCATCCACACTTCGCGCAGCGAACTGGCCTACCTGCGTTCCGTGCAGGCCATGCCGCAACGGGTGGTGATGGGCATGGAGTTTCTCGATTTCCCGGTCGATGGTGGCGCGGCACCTCCGCCCCAGCTCCAGGAGGGCTTCCCCATCGATGGCTTCAAGTGGCGCTTCGATACCCTGTTCTCGATGACGGCACTGGCCGACAGCCTCACCGCCATTCGCGTACAACGCGGACTGGAGGCGCCGCTGATCACGGCCAACGGCCTCAATCCCATGCTCGACTATGCCAAGTACGCCCGCGATGAAGGCTACTACGCCATCTTCCGCCAGCGTGCCGAGGAGTATGCCGCCACCTTCCAGCGCCGGCCGCGCCAGCTGGTCTATCGCGCCAGCGGCAGCTCGCCGGCCTGGGACGACCTGCGGGCCATCCTGGCGTTGGCAGGCAAGGAAAAGCGCGTGCTGCAACTGGTGATCTATCCCTATCATGCCCAGATGCTGGCCCTGTTTGAGCAGACCGGCCTGTGGCCGCTGTTCGAGGACTGGAAGCGACGGCTGGCCGAGGAGGTCGCGCAGGCCCAGCACGATTACCCGGATAGCCACATCAGCCTGTGGGATTTCAGCGGTTTTTCGGACTACCAGTGCGAACCGATTCCGGCCAAGGGCGATCGCCGCACCGCTACGCGCTGGTATTGGGAGGCAGGGCATTTCAAGAATGCGCTGGGCCAGCTGGTGCTGGAGCGCCTTAACCAGGGACTGGTCGATCCGCAGGCGCCGGCGCGCTTCCCCGGCGTGTTGCTGACGCCGGAGAACCTGCCGCAGGATCGCCAGCGTATTGCCGACGAGCGCGCTGCCTGCCTCCAGGCCCAGCCGGCCATCTTCGCCGAGGCCCAGGCGTTGGCGGCGCGTGCGGCCAAGGCTGGTTCCTGATATCCCGCAGCGACAAGGAGAGTGACTTTCATGAAGATTTCCCGTAACGCCCTGGCAAGCTGCTGGCGTGCGCTGCTGTTGCTGCCCGTGCTGGGCCTGCTGGTCTGTGGGGCGGCCGGCGCGGCCGATCTGGTGCAGACCATCCAGACGGTCAAGCCATCCATCGTCGGCATCGGTACCTATCTGGCCTTGCGCAGCCCGGCGGTGAGCTTCGTGGGCACCGGATTCGTCGTTGGCGACGGCCTGACCGTCATCACCAACGCCCACGTGGTGCCTGCCGTGATCGACGATGAACGCAAGGAGACCCTGCGCGTGCTGGTGCCCAAGGGTGGCGGCGCGGCCGAACCGCGCGAGGCGGTGCTGGTGAGCATCGACAAGCTGCACGACCTGGCCGTGTTGAAGATGAGCGGGCCACCCCTGCCAGCCTTGCGGGTGGGGGATTCGGCCACGGCCAGGGAGGGGCAGATGCTGGCCTTCACCGGTTTCCCGCTGACTTCCATCCTCGGTTTCCACCCTGTCACGCACCGCGGCATGGTGTCGGCCATTACCGTGGTGGCGACCCCCGCGCCCAATTCGCGCACCCTGGATGCCAAGGCCATCGTGCAGCTGCAGCGTAGCGCCTACGAAGTGTTCCAGCTCGATGGCACGGCCTATCCCGGCTTTAGTGGCAGTCCCCTGTATGACCCCGAGACCGGCGTCGTGCTGGGCGTGATCAACAAGGTCCTCAATGCCACCAAGGAGTCGGCCATCACCGCGCCCAGCGGCATCACCTATGCCATCCCCGGCAATTTCATCCGGGATCTGCTGGGCAAGTAGCCGCGGAGGGCGGCGCTGAGCGAGTGTCGCCAAATTTTACAGTCCGGTTGTGGTCAGGAAAAATCATTGTTTTTTCGATAACTACCGGGTTTGCGCTGATATTTTGATCGCGCACACAATGTTGTCAATGGATTAATTTGCGTCAGCGTTGTCGATGAAATTTACATCGATTTAAATATTGCAATGCGGCATGCCTAAATGCTCGCGCCGATATTTTCAAGCTATTGATTTTTAAAGGGATTATATTTTTCCTATTTGATTTTGATCGTTGGCATGCTCTTTGCTGACTGTCGATTGTTATTGTCAAAAAGACCACGTTCATACCATGAAAAAATTATTCGCCACTCTTGCAGTTTCTGCCGTTGCCCTGACCGCCACCTCCGCCTTCGCCACCGCGACCAACCTGGTCGTCAATGGCGGTTTTGAAACCGTCACCAATGGTGCCGGCAAGTTCAACACCCTCAACAACAACCTCGCCGGCACCACCGTGGCGACCGGCTGGACCTCGGCGGGCTACGCCTTCATCTTCACGCCGGGCTCGGCCGACACCACCGGTGCGGGTGCGTCCCACCTCAAGCTGTGGGGCCCCAATGATGGTTCCAACAACGGCCTGACCACCAGCCCGACCGGCGGCAACTTCCTGGCCTCCGATGGCGTGTACCAGATCGGTGCCATCCAGCAAATCATCAACGGCCTGGTGGCCGGCCAGAACTACCAGTTGAGCTTCGACTGGGCCGGCGCCCAGCAGTACGGCTTCACCGGTCCCACTACCGAGGGCTGGCAAGTGAGCCTGGGTTCGCAGACCTTCAACACCCCGACCATCAGCAACGTGAACCACGGTTTCACCGGCTGGCGCAACCAGAGCTTCACCTTCACCGCCACGGGCGCCAGCGAACTGCTGTCCTTCCTGGCCACCGGCAGCCCCAACGGCCTGCCGCCGTTCTCGCTGCTCGACAGCGTCTCCCTGGTCGCCGTTCCGGAACCGGGCAGCGTGCCGATGATGGCCATCGGTGCCTTGGCGCTGGCCGCCGTGGTGGCGCGTCGTCGCCGTCAATCGCAGCGTTGAGTGGTTCGGTAGGGTAGTGTTGCGGGGGGCGTGAGCTCCCCGTTTTGCAAGCTTGAGAGAAGAGTGGCCATGAGCCTGCTGCAATCCATCCTGTCGCATCTGCCTGGCTTTGCCACGGACGTGTTTCGCCTGTGCCTCTGGCTGGTCTTGCTCACGGCCTTGTTCGCGCCGCTGGAGCGCTGGTTCGCGGTGCGCGAGCAAAAGCTGGACAAGCGCGCGCTGGCACAGGACCTGGGTTTCTATTTCCTGAGCAGCCTCACGCCCGCGCTGGTCATGGGTTTTCCGCCGGCCATGATCGCCGAGCTTGGCCGCGCCTTGCTGCCGGCCGGCCTGTTGCAGGCCAGTGCCTCGCTGTCGTTGCTGCCGCGCCTGTTGCTGGCCTTCGTGGTCGGCGAAGTCGGTTTCTACTGGGGCCACCGGCTCAGCCACGAGATCCCCTGGCTGTGGCGCTTCCATGCGGTGCATCACCGGCCGCAACAAATGTATTACCTGGTCAATACCCGTGCCCATCCGGTGGACCTGGTGCTGACCCGCCTGTTCGGTTTGACGCCGCTGTACCTGTTCGGCCTGGCCGGCCCGGGTGCGGCCGGCACGGCGACGCCGGTGGCGGTGATCCTGATCGGTACGGTCTGGGGCTTCTTCATCCATTCCAACGTGCGTTTCCGTTTCCGGCCGCTGGAGTGGGTGCTGGCAACGCCGGTGTTCCACCACTGGCATCACAGCCGGGTCGATCATATCAATCGCAACTATGCCTCGACCTTCCCGCTGCTGGACCGCCTGTTCGGCACTTACTACCTGCCGCAGGCCTGGCCGGCCGACTATGGCGTGGCAGCGGAGGTGCCGCAAGAAGATGCTGTCGAGCAACCCAGGGCAAAGGTCGCAAAAGTTACAAAGGTTCTTGACTCAAGGTAACTACGGGGTGGTGAACGTTGTATTTTTTGTTTTTGTGAATTGCATTATTACCTGGTGGGACTGCATCGATCGGTTCATGCGCCGCTTCGCTACAATCCTGTTTATCGCTGATCCATTGGAAAAGACTATGCGCTCGTTGAAAATCCTTGCCTTTGTAGCGGCTTCGCTGGCTTCGGGCCTGTCCTCTGCCTCCGCCTTGACGGCCAGCCAGATCCTGTCGCAGTTCAACGTCGTGGCAAGCACCACGCTGACCTCCGGTCATGACATCGAAGGCCGTGTGGTCGCCGGCGAGATCACCGGTGGCGCAACCTTCTACAACAATCCGCACGGTACGGCCTCGTCCTATGCCGCCATCAACGCCATCAAGATCGACAGCTTCAACGCCAACATCAACAACGGCGGCAGCGTGAACTACCAGGTCAGCGATGCGGCGCACTTCAACTTCAATGGTGGCGGCAGTGCCGGTTACCAGAGCACGCCGTTTGCCATCAGCGATTTCACCACGCCGCTCAATGCGCTGGCGCTGCAGTTGGCGCAACTGTCGGCCAACAGCACCATCAATGCCAACGATCCGAACAATTTCACCTTCAAGCTCACGCCTGACGCCACCGGCACGGCGGTGTTCAACCTGACCACCGCGCAACTGTCGGCCTCGCGCAATATCGTCTTCAGCGGCACGGCACAGACCATCATCATCAATGTCACCGGTACCAGCTTCGTCGACACCACCAACTTCAATGCCAACAGCTTCCTGAACACGCACATCATCTGGAACTTCGAGAATGCCACCAGCCTTTCCTTCACCGGTTGGCACGGCACGGTCCTGGCCGGCAATGCCGCCGTGACCAATTCCTCGGCCATGGAAGGCTTCCTTTACGCCAACAGCTTCAACGGCAATGGCGAGCTGCATGACTTTGGTTTTGCCGGCACCTTGCCCCCCGTTGTCACGCCTAATTCCCCTGTGGCGCAGGTGCCTGAGCCGGGTGCGCTGGCGCTGTTCCTGGCGGGTGCATTGAGCCTGATGGGTTTGGCAGCGCTGCGTCGTCGTGGCCTGCGTCGCTTGCCCGAGGCGGCGCTCGCGCACTGAGCGGCATCAGTCAACGGGCAGGTTCAATGAAAGAGGGGCGCATCCTGGATGCGCCCCTCTTTTTTCATGCTGCGGTGACGTCGCTACCGGCTCGCGCAGCCTGGCGCATGCCGGGAGCGGGTGCCTAGAACTGCTCCCACGAGCCGCTGTCGTCATCGGAGCCGCCGGGCAGGCGTGAGCCGGTGGCGGCCTTGGCCGGTGCTTCTACCTTGCGTGGAGCAGCGGTGGCCGGTGCAGGTGCAGGCGCACGGGAAACCGCGGCTGGCCGGGCCGCAGGGCGGGCAGCCGGACGGGCGGCAAAGCTGTGGGTGGAGGGCGCCGGCCTGGCCTTGCGCGTCGTCGCGCCGGCAGCGTCCTGGTCGAGCCTGAAGAAGCCGACCGTCTCGGTCAGTGTTTCGGCCTGTTCCTGCAGCGACTGTGAGGCGGCGGCGGCCTGTTCGACCAGCGCCGCATTCTGCTGCGTGACTTCATCCATTTGCGTGATGGCGATGTTGACCTGCTCAATGCCGTCGCTCTGCTCCTGGCTGGCCGAGCTGATCTCGGCCACGATATCGGTCACCCGGCGCACGCTGTCGACCACTTCGTTCATGGTATTGCCGGCCTTCTCGACCAGCTGGCTGCCCATGTTCACCTGGCTCACCGAGTCTTCGATGAGCTCCTTGATCTCCTTGGCGGCGGCGGCCGAACGCTGTGCCAGCGAGCGCACTTCGGAGGCCACGACCGCAAAGCCGCGCCCCTGTTCGCCGGCCCGCGCAGCTTCCACTGCCGCATTCAAGGCCAGGATGTTGGTCTGGAAGGCGATGCCGTCGATGACGCTGATGATGTCGGAGATCTTGCGCGAGGAGGCATTGATGGCGCCCATGGTGTCGACCACCTGGTTGACCACGCTGCCCCCGGCACTGGCGACTTCGGAGGCCGAGACTGCCAGCTGGTTGGCCTGGCGGGCATTGTCGGCGTTCTGCTTCACGGTAGAGGTCAGCTCTTCCATGGCCGAGGCGGTTTCTTCCAGCGAGCTGGCCTGTTGCTCGGTACGCGAGGAGAGGTCCAGGTTGCCCGCGGCGATCTCGGTGGAGGCCGTGGTGATGGTGCCGGTCCCATCGCGTACCTTGCTGACGATCTCGACCAGGCTGTCGTTCATGCTCTTGAGGGCGCCCAGCAACTGTCCGGTTTCATCCTTGCCGCCGGGGACGATGGCCGCCGTCAGGTCGCCACCGGCCACGCGCTGCGCCACCGATACGGCCTCCTGCAGCGGACGTGCGATCAGGCGCGACACCCAGACCGCCAGCAGCATGGCCAGCGTGATACAGGCGATGACGGTGCCCATGATCCACACGCGCGCCTCGCTATAGGTGCTGTCGGCCATGCGGTTGGAGCGCTCGGCACCCTCGTCGTTGACGGCGGTGAGCTTCTCCAGGTCTTGCAGCGCGCCGCGATAGGCCTGGGTGGAGCCACCTCGTTGCAGCGAGCGGGCGTCGTCATCCTTGCCCTGGCGGGAGAGCGCGATGATCTTGTCATGTTCGCCCAGGAACTGGGCGATGAACTTCTCCACTTCCGGATAGAGGGCCTTTTCCTCCGGTTCGGAGATCTCGGTGACATAGGTCGCCTGGCTCTTCTTGAGGGTGTCGATGTAGAGCTTCGTGCTGGCGTCGATATCCCCCTGCTCCTTGGGATCATGCGACAGGATGTGTTGCAGTTCGAGACTGCGGATGCGCGACATCGCCATTTGCATCGCATTCAGGGAGCGGATGCTGGGGAGCCAGTTGGTGGAAATCTCGGTCGAGGCGCTATTGACCTTGTCCAGTTGCCTGATCGCGAATATGCCCAGAGCGGCCACCATGGCCACCACGAGCAGGAAAGTCGTAATCAGTTTGCGTGAGATCTTCAGATCATAGAACCATTTCATGGTGTTGCCTCCCGGTTGGGCCTGCCTGGCGTGGTGGCAGGTTCTGTTATCAATATTGCAAACATTACAATGCAATGCAAGGACAGCCGGCGTGACGGCTGCCGACAGGATGTTGCAATGATCTTAAGATTAAGGACTAGTGCCGAGGCAGGACATCAGGAATTTCCTGATGCGGCGCAGCTGCTAGGCAGGGAGGGGGGGCTCAGTCGGCCGACTGCAGATGGGGTGGCAGCCAGCGCGATACGGTCTGTCTGACGACCTGCATGAATTCGCGGGCGTCGACCGGCTTGACGAGATAGTCATTGGCGCCGGCGGCGCGGCAACGGCGGGCATCGTTGTCGTCGTGCGAGGTGGCGAACATCACCACCGGCAGTTCGCGTGTATGGGCATGAGCGCGCAAGAGGTGCAGCAACTCCAGGCCCTCCATGCGCGGCAGGCGCGGCTCCAGCAGGATCAGGCAGGGCAGGGCGTCGGGATCGGCCTGGGCCTCGGGGGTGAACAGCGATTCGGCAGCCCGTTCGGCGTCCTCGAACCAGCCGAAGGCGCAGTCCAGCTTGCTGCGCCAGAGGCTGAAACGCGCCAGCTCAACCGACTCCGGGCTGGGATCGACCATCAATATGCTGGGGCAGGACATGCGTTTAGTGACCGGATGATGCGCTGTTTTTATCGGAATTTGGCGGTGATACCCGGCAAGTGTGACATAGCAAGTTACAGAAATCTATTGCAAATTACTCACGCCCCGCCGTGATGCCAATCAGGCTGCCGAATTATTCTCACGACAAGCTGGCAGGTGTGGTCACTATGCCAGGCATTGGCGGACCAGGCCTTGCCCGTGTTGATTCATTCAATTCATGAATGGCTGATATACGGGAATTAAATCTCGGATCGTGGCATGGTCGTCCCATGGCTCGGCTATATTCGCGGCGTACCTGATAGTTACGTGGTGGGATAACAATAGTTGCCTGCTGGTATTGGGGGCGATCGCCCCGGCCGTGGCCACGCCGCGGCGACCAACACGAACCGCTTGCGCCCGGGCAGCAGCTTGGCGGGCACGGCGCCTTCTTCCCTTTCATCGACAGAGCTTCGACCATGACCATTACCAAACGCCTCATCCTCACGCTGTCGACCGCCTTGCTGGCGCTGCTGTTCGTCGGCGCGGACGGCCTGTGGCAACTGCAGCGCTCCCAGCAACGCCTTGAGCTGATCCAGAACCGCATCATGCCGGCCATGGACAGCCTGAACCTGCTCAAGGGCTACCTGGCCGATTCGCGACTGGCCGGCTATCGCCTGTCGGTCTTTGCCAACCTGTCCGACAAGAGCGCCTTGCAAAAGGCGGTCGATGCCGCCAACAAGCAGCTCGACGACGAGTTTGCCCGCTACGAGCGGGCGCTGGTCTTCGATGACAAGGACCGCAGCCTGATCCAGGCCGACAAGGCCAATATCGAGACCTACCGCAAGGCCTTGGTGCCGTTCTTCGCCGCGGCCTATGCCAATGACATGGATGGCGTGCGCGCCACCCTGCAGGCCGGCACGCCCCTGGCGGTCTCGGCGGCGGCGGCCAAGAAGGGCTTGGACGAGCATATCCTGGTCGGCCGCACGATGATCGATACCATCAAGCAGGAAAGCGACGACGCCTACGCCTTCGCCCTGCGGACCATGGTGGCGGTGATCGTGGTGGCGGTGTTGCTGACGGCCTTGCTGGGGATCCAGGTCTTGCGCGGCGTGATCGGCAGCCTGGGCAAGCTCCAGCACACCTTCGAGCATGTGAGCCAGACCCTGGACCTGTCGCGCAAGGCGCCGGTGGAGCGCATGGATGAAATCGGTCACACCGCGGCCGCCTTCAACAGGCTGCTGGGCCGTATCGTGGAAGTGGTCGCCACCACCCGGAGCTCGACCGACTCGGTCACGGTGGCGGCGCGCCAGATCGCCGCCGGCAATGCCGACCTGTCGGCACGCACCGAGCAGCAGGCCGCCGCACTGGAGGAAAGCGCCTCCAGCCTGGAGCAGCTGACCTCGGTGGTACAGCACAACAGCGCCAACGCCCGCCAGGCCAACCAGCTGGCGCAATCCGCTTCGTCCATTGCCTCCCAGGGCGGCGAAGTGGTGCGTCAGGTGGTCGACACGATGAATTCCATCCATGCTTCCTCGCGCAAGATCGTCGATATCATCGCCGTCATCGACGGCATTGCCTTCCAGACCAACATCCTCGCTTTGAATGCGGCAGTGGAAGCAGCGCGGGCCGGCGAGCAGGGCCGCGGCTTTGCCGTGGTGGCTTCCGAGGTGCGCTCGCTGGCGCAGCGTTCGGCCGCCGCCGCCAAGGAGATCAAGGCGCTCATCGATGATTCCGTGGACAAGGTCGGCAGCGGCAGCCTGCTGGTCGAGCAGGCTGGCAATACCATGAGCGAGATCGTCGACAGTGTGCGCCACGTGACCCAGATCGTGGGCGACATCGCCGATGCCAGCGCAGAGCAGAGTGCCGGCATCTCCCAGGTCAACCAGGCGATCGCGCAGATGGACCAGGGGACCCAGCAGAACGCCGCGCTGGTCGAGCAAGCCGCGGCCGCCGCGCAAGCCCTGCAGCAACAGGCCGAGACCCTGGAGAGCGTGGTCAGCGCCTTCAAGCTGGACGCCCGCGGCGTTGCGACGGCGCCGCGCCTGCGAGCCCAGGGAGTAGTCCGTCATGGCGCCGAGGCCGAGATGGAGCTGCTCTAGTCGACAGGCCCTGTCGCTGCACTCCTGCAGACCAACCATCCGGTCCAGGCCGGATGGTTTTTTTTCGTGGTCAGCTTTGCAGTGGTCTATGGCACAAGCGGACAACGCATGTTGCCTCGAACGATGATATACTTAATGCTAATCATTATCATTTGACCACCAGGAGAATACGCAATGATGGGTATCAAGAAACTTGCCGTCGCCGCAGCACTGAGCGTCTGTGTTGCCGGTGTGGCTTCGGCGGCCGAGTATCCGATCGGCAAGCCGCAGATCCAGAATGGTTTCGAAGTCAACGCCGTCTACCTGCAGCCGGTGAAGATGGAGCCGGACGGCATGATGCGTAAGGCCGAGGAATCGGACATCCACCTGGAAGCCGACATCCGCGCCGTGGCCAAGAACCCCAACGGCTTCGCCGAAGGTGACTGGATGCCCTACCTGGTGATCAAGTACGAACTGACCAAGGTCGGTTCCACCAAGACCGTCAAGGGCGACATGATGCCGATGGTGGCCAACGACGGTCCGCACTATGGCGACAACGTCAAGCTGGAAGGTCCGGGCAAGTACAAGCTCAAGCTGACCATCTCCTCGCCGCAGGCCAATGAACACGCCCACTTCGGTCGCCACGTCGACAAGGAAACCGGCGTGGGCCCGTGGTTCAAGACTTTCGAACTGAACTATGACTTCACCTTCGCCGGCATCGGCAAGAAGGGCGGCTACTGAGCCCGGGTCTGATCAGTGATTCGATGCCGGCCCACCGGAGTTTCCGGTGGGCCGGTTTCCCATTTGTACGGAAGGGAGTTTCATGTTCCAGAAAATAGTCCGCCTGGCTCCGGCCCTGGCCCTGGCTGCGGCCGCATGGCTGGGCGCGGTCGCGCCGGCGATGGCGTCGGACCTGCCGACCTTCAAGCTGGAGATGCAGGACGGCAAGCTGATCCCGCCGCGCATCGAAGTGCCGGCCGGGCAGCGCATCAAGATCGAGGTCCACAACATCGGCAAGTCCGCCGCCGAGTTCGAGAGTGTGGAACTGCGCAAGGAGAAGGTGCTGGCGCCGGGCGCGCAGTCCTTCGTGGTGATCGCCCCGTTGCGTCCGGGCGAATACAAGTTTTTCGATGACTTCCACCTCAACATGCCGCAAGGCGTGATCGTCGCCAAGTAGGCGGCGGGAAGTCCGGGTCATAGCAAGGAAGGATAGCTTCATGGGACAGGTCATGTTCATCGTCTGGCGCGAAAGCGTCGAGGCGCTTCTGGTGGTCGGTATTCTCTATGCCTGGTTGCGCAACGGCGATGCCGGCGCGCGCCGCGGCATTGCCTACCTGTGGGGTGGCGTGGTGGCCGGCGTGGTGCTGGCCGCGGCCCTGGGCGCGGCATTGCTGGGCTTCTCCGAACTGCTCGCGGGCGACGCCCAGACCTGGTTCCAGATCGCCATCGTGCTCATCGCCGCCGTTCTGATCGTGCAGATGGTGTTCTGGATGCGCAAGCATGGGCGCACGCTCAAGAAGGACATGGAGAGTTCCATGCAGTCCAGCTACGAGAGCGGCAACTGGTGGGGCGTGTTCGTCCTGGTGATGCTGGCCATCGCCCGCGAGGGCAGCGAGACGGCGGTGTTCCTCTACGGGATCGGCCTGGGCCAGCAGGATGCCAGCACCGCTTCCCTGGTGCTGGCCGGGGCGATCGGTTTCGGCCTGGCCTTCCTGACCTTCTACCTGCTGCAACTGGGCGGCAAGATCTTCTCGTGGCGCCGCTTCTTCCAGGTCACCGAAGTGATCCTGCTGCTGCTGGCTGCCGGCCTGCTGGTCACGGGCGTGGAAAAGCTCTTCGACGTGCTGGTGGAGAGTTCGGATGTGCTGTCCTCGGCCGACTGGACCATGACCCTGACCTCACCCCTCTGGGATAGCTCGGCATTGCTGGACGATTCCACCACCCTGGGCAGCCTGGTATCGACCCTGACAGGCTACCGCGCCCGTCCGGCGCTGCTGTCGGTGATCGTCTATGCGCTCTACTGGATCGTGGTATGCTCAGCCCTCTCCCGGAAACCCAAGCCCGCCCCCAAGCGGCAAGAAGCCGTCTGATTCCCGCATGAATACCTGTACGCAATCGCCGAACCTGCTCTCGCGTACTGGAGAGTGGATGCGCCGCAACGGCGCATTCATCCGCGGCCTGCAATGGATCGTGGTGGCGGTCTACGCCGTCCTGATCCTGGTGCCGGTGTTCCTCCCCCTGCCTGATGAAACCGCCCACCTCTGGTCCAACCTGACGGTGATGGCCCAGTTTGCCTTCTGGGGCATCTGGTGGCCCTTCGTGCTGGTGAGCATGGTGCTCATGGGCCGCGTGTGGTGCGGCGTGCTTTGCCCGGAAGGGGCGCTGACCGAGTTCGCCAGCAAGCATGGCCGCGGACGCGCCATCCCGAAATGGATGCGCTGGGGCGGCTGGCCCTTCGTCGCCTTTGCCCTGACCACGGTCTATGGCCAGATGGTCAGCGTCTACCAGTATCCCAAGGCGGTGTTGCTGGTGCTGGGCGGCTCCACCCTGGGCGCCATGGTGGTC
>JAFAMT010000486.1 GCA_019233085.1 Herbaspirillum sp. | reverse complement strand
GACTGGCAGGCCGTGGCCAAGCAGACCTTCCAGAACAAGGAAGTGCTGGGTGCCGCCCCCTACGTGGCGGCCCAGGCCATGATCACGCGCGACGACACCCTGCGCGGCGTGGTGGTGCGCGGCGTCATGCCGCAGGAAGAACCCAAGGTCTCGGACGTGGCCAAGCAGGTCAAGCAGGGCAGCTTCGATTCGCTCAAGGCCGGTGAATTCAATATCGTCCTCGGTGGCGAACTGGCGCGTGGCCTGCGCGTGGGCCTGGGCGACAAGGTCACGCTGATCGCGCCGCAAGGGCAGGTGACGCCGGCGGGTGTGCTGCCGCGCCTGAAGCAATTCACCGTGACGGGTATCTTCGAGGCCGGCCATTACGAGTTCGACTCCACGCTGGCCTTCATCCAGATGCAGGATGCCGAAACCCTGTTCCGCCAGGACGCGCCCACCGGCGTGCGCCTGCGCATCCGCGACATGCTGCAGGCGCCGCAGGTGACCCAGCAGCTGGCCAGCACCCTGACCGGCGACCTCTACCTGCGCGACTGGTCGCAGCAGAACAGCAACTGGTTCGCCGCCGTGAAGACCGAGAAGCGCATGATGTTCATCATCCTCACCCTGATCATCGCCGTGGCCGCCTTCAACCTGGTCTCCACGCTGGTCATGACGGTCACCGACAAGCAGGCTGACATCGCCATCCTGCGTACCCTGGGGGCCTCGCCGGGTTCGATCATGAAGATCTTCGTCATCCAGGGCGCCCTGGTGGGCTTGATCGGCACGGCCATCGGCGTTGGCCTGGGCGTGCTGGTGGCGCTGAACATCGATGTGGTGGTGCCGGCCATCGAGCGCCTGTTCCACGTGCAGTTCCTGCCCAAGAGCGTGTATGTGATTTCCGAGCTGCCGTCCGACCTGATCTGGTCCGACGTCTATACCATCGGTGGTGTGGCCGTGGTGCTGGCCTTCCTGGCCACGCTCTACCCGAGCTGGTCGGCCGCCCGCGTCAAACCGGCGGAGGCGCTGCGCTATGAGTGATGCCATGAACACAACGAACGACAAAGAGGTCGTGCTGGCCGCGCGCGGCTTGGGCAAGACCTTCACGCAAGGCAAGTATTCGGTGAAGGTGCTGGGCAATATCGATATCGACGTCCATCCGGGTGAGCAGGTCGCCATCGTCGGCGCCTCCGGTTCCGGCAAGTCCACGCTGCTGCACCTGCTGGGTGGGCTCGATACCCCCAGCAGCGGCAGCGTGACCTTGCTGGGCAAGGATTTCGCCAGCCTGGGCGAGGGCGAGCGCGGCCACTTGCGCAACCAGTCGCTGGGCTTCGTCTACCAGTTCCATCACCTGTTGCCGGAATTCTCGGCGCTGGATAACGTGGCCATGCCGCTGATGATCCGCCGCGTCAAGCGCGCCCAGGCGCAGGAGCAGGCGCGCGAGATGCTGGAAAAAGTGGGCCTGGCCGCGCGCGTGACGCACGTCCCGGGCGAACTCTCGGGCGGCGAACGCCAGCGCGTGGCGCTGGCGCGTGCGCTGGTCACGCGGCCGGCCTGCGTGCTGGCCGACGAGCCCACCGGCAACCTCGATCGCGGCACCGCCGACAAGACCTTTGAACTGATGATCGAACTGTCCCGCACCCTGGGCACGGCCTTCGTCATCGTCACCCACGATATCGAGCTGGCCGGCCGCTGCGGCCGGCTGCTGCGCCTGTCCGAACAGGGCTTGCAGCAGGCCTGACGCAATCCGGGTAAGCTTGCAGTTTTCCGCCGCCGTCTCCAGAGGAGACGGCGGCGTGCCTTTGAACCACGGAGTACGAGAACATGAACACCCGCCAATGGCTAGAGACCCTGGTCGCCTTTGATACCACCAGCCGCAATTCCAACCTGGAACTGATCACCACCGTGCGTGACAGCCTGGAAAAGCAGGGCATCTCCTCGTGGCTCGCCCACAACAAGGACAAGACCAAGGCCAACCTGTTTGCCACGCTGCCGGCCACCGCCGGCCCCAATGCGGGCAGCACCGAAGGCGGCATCGTGCTCTCCGGTCACACCGACGTGGTGCCGGTGGACGGGCAGAAATGGGATACCGATCCCTTCAAGCTGACCGAAAAAGACGGCGCGCTCTATGCCCGCGGCAGTTGCGACATGAAAGGCTTCATCGCCACCTCGCTGGCCCTGGTGCCGGAATTCCTGGCCATGCCGCGCGCCAAGCCGATTCACCTGGCGTTTTCCTATGACGAGGAAATCGGCTGCATCGGCGCGCCGGTGATGCTGGAAGAGATCGTCAAGCGCGGCATCAAGGTCGACGGCTGCGTGGTGGGCGAGCCCACCAGCATGAACGTGGTGGTTGCGCACAAGGGCATCAACGTGTTCACCTGCAAGGTACGCGGCAAGTCGGCCCATTCCTCGCTGACCCCGCAGGGCTGCAATGCGATCGAGCACGCGGCGCGCCTGATCTGCGCCATCCGCGATTTCGCCGATGGCTACAAGGCCAATGGTCCCTACGACCAGTTCTTCGACGTGCCCTTCAGCACCATGACCACCAACCAGATCCGCGGCGGCATCGCGGTCAACACCATTCCCGAGCTGTGCGAATTCACCTATGAATTCCGCAACCTGCCGGGCATGAGCGTGGCCGATATCCAGTCGCAGATCGACAAGTACATTGCCGAGGTCCTGTTGCCGAAGATGCGCAGCGAATTCCCCGAGGCCCGTATCGAGATCGACAACTTTGCCGGCAGCCCGGCGCTGGAGGCGGTCGAGCAGGCCGCCATCACCGAGCTGGTGCGCGCCCTCACGGGGGACCGCGAGACCCGCAAGGTCGCCTATGGCACCGAGGCTGGCCTGTTCCAGCAGATCGGCATCCCCACCATCGTCTGCGGTCCTGGCGACATCGGCAACGCCCACAAGCCCAACGAGTTCGTGACGCTGGCGCAGATGGAACGCTGCGAGCAGTTCCTGCGCAAGCTGGGCAAGTCGCTGCAAGCCGCCTGA
>JAFAMT010000404.1 GCA_019233085.1 Herbaspirillum sp. | reverse complement strand
GAGCGCAACAACGTGGCGGTGATCGCCCAGGAATCCGGCGACCCGGCTGCGGTAGCCTTCGATTCGGTCCACTCGGCCCAGGCGCGCGGCACCCATGTGGTGATGATCGATACCGCCGGCCGCCTGCCGACCCAGTTGCACCTGATGGACGAGCTCAAGAAGATCAAGCGCGTCATCGCCAAGGCCATGCCCTCGGCCCCGCACGAGGTACTGCTGGTCATCGACGGCAATACCGGCCAGAATGCGCTGGCCCAGGTCAAGGCCTTCGACGATGCGCTGGGCCTGACCGGCCTGGTGGTGACTAAGCTCGACGGCACCGCCAAGGGCGGCATCCTGGCCGCCATCGCCAAGACCCGCCCGGTGCCGCTGTACTTCATCGGCGTGGGCGAGCAGATCGAGGACCTGCAAGCCTTCAACGCCACCGAATTCGTCGACGCCCTCCTGAGTTGATCCGATGATTGAATTTTCCCGGGTTTCCAAGCAATACGCGCGCGAGGTCTATGCCTTGCGCGACATCTCGCTGTCGGTAAAGAAGGGGGAATTGATCTTCCTGGCCGGGCCCTCCGGCGCCGGCAAGTCCACCCTGCTGAAGATGATCGCCGCCATCGAGCGCCCCACGGCGGGCAAGCTCTCGGTCAATGGCACCGACATCGGCGGCATCAAGGCTTCCGGCCTGCCCTATCTGCGCCGCAACCTGGGCTTGATCTTCCAGCAACAGAAACTGCTGCTGGACCGCAACCTGCTGGCCAATGTGATGCTGCCGCTGATCGTCACCGGCGCCTCCCGTGGCGACGCCGAAAAGCGCGCCCGTGCCGCGCTGGACAAGGTCGACCTGCTTGACAAGGCCCAGTGCGAGCCGCTGGAGCTGTCCGGTGGCGAGCAGCAGCGCGTGGCCATTGCGCGCGCCATCGTCAACCGGCCGCAGATCATCCTGGCCGACGAACCCACCGCCAACCTGGACCGCGCCAATGCCAACAAGGTGCTGGCGGCGCTGAAATCCTTCCATGGCGTAGGCGTGACCTGCCTGATCTCGACCCACGACGAGCAATACCTCACCGGTGCCGACCGCATCGTCTACCTGGACCGTGGCCGCATCGTCGATGGCTGGCATAACGGCGTGGCCAATCCCGTGGAGGTGTCGCCATGAGCTGGATCACTCAGCATCTCAATGCCGCCGGCGACGCCCTGCGCCACCTGCTGCGCTCGCCGGGCAACTTCCTGCTCAACGTCCTGGTGGTCTCGATCGCGCTGGCGCTGCCCTTTGCCGGCTTGTCGGCGCTGGAGAATGTGCGTCCGATCTCGGAGCAGATGTCGGTGGAGCCCGAGATCAGCATCTTCATGAAGCCCGACGCCGGCCGCGAGGCGGCACAGGCGGTGGGCAAGACCATCACCCAGGTGTTGAAGGAAAGCAAGACGGTCGGCAAGGTGGAATTCATCCCGCGCGAAAAGGCCTTCGATGCCTTGAAGAGCAAGACCGGCCTGGCCGACGTGCTGGCCACGCTGGGCAGCAATCCCTTGCCGGATAGCTTCGTGCTGCGCCTGCCGGGTTTCGAGAACGCCATGGATGCCGGCCGTGTCGATGACATCGCCCAGCAGTTGAAGAAGCAGCCCGGCGTGGATGCGGTGCAGATCGATTCCGAATGGGTCAAGCGCCTGGCGGCACTGTTGCGCATCCTGCGGCTGGTGCTGCTGTTCCTGGGCATCACGCTGGGGGCGGTGGTGGTGGCGGTGGTATTCAATACCATCCGCCTGCAGGTGATGACGCAGCGCGATGAAATCGAGGTCTCGCGCCTGTTCGGCGCGACCAATGCCTTCATCTACCGGCCCTTCTACTACACCGGTGCGCTGCTGGGCAGCTGTGCCGGGCTGGTGGCGCTGGGCCTGGTGGTGGCGGCGCAACAGCCGCTCAATACGGCCATCCTGGATTTCGCCCACCTGTATGCCTCCGAGTTCCAGCTGGCCCTGCCCAGCCCCACGGCCATTGCCCTGCTGCTGGCGGTGAGCGCCCTGCTGGGCCTGTTCGGGGCGATGCTGTCGGTGCGCAGGCAGTTGGCGCGCAAGGCTTGAGGCTGGCGACCGCCAGTCCCTAAGCGACGGCCACCGCTTTCCCGGTGGCCGTTTTCGTTTTCATTGCACCGTGCACCCTGCCCCTGATGGCTTCCGCTGGCTCAGTAGAAGTAACGCTGAGAGATCAGGCGCTCCCTATGCTTGCTGCGGGGCTCTCCCTGCTGACCAAGCCGGTCAGCCAGATCGAGGATGGTGCGATAGCTTCCTGCTGCCCCGCCCAGACGCCGATAGACGACCAGTGCCTGACGGTCCAGCAAGACCTGGAGTGACCACCAATGGTCGCTGTTTCGGATGTAGGTCGAGATGTCTGGATCAATCCAGCCAGCAAACCAGCAGATGTTGTCTGCAAAGCATCGCAGACTGTTGACCGTATGACGCGGCCGGCGTGGAAAATACCCGATGACGCCTGCACGGTTGAATTCCGGCGTCGCCCAGAGGGCGTCGTGGTGTCCGATACGGTTACGCACTTCCCTGATCCTCTTGAGCAGGTCGATGATGCGTTTTCTGAAGGCAGGGCTTCCGTAGGGAGTGACCAGGGTGTCAGGGGCATGGGGAAAGACCTTGGCCAGGATCCTTTCCTGCAGTCCCTTAGGCTGCGACTGATGACCCAATCCGCCGATCAATACCTCCCAAAAGCCGAGGGGTAGCGCCGCCACGATATCGTCGGGGGTGAGTACATACCCACCTGGTTTCCTACCTTTGATTTTTTGCATGACGACAGCCACATCGTCCTTGGACTTCGGTGACAGCTTGTGGCGTGCCGGCAGAAACGGTGGCGCTGCTGGCTGGATGGCATGGACGGGATTGCATCGCGGCATCATCCAGTCGAAGGAATTGGCCTTGCCGAAGTAGTGCGACAGTGCCCGATGAAGCGCGTTGCGCAGCGCCACCTCGAAGTCGGCGAGGATGGGAAGCAGTCCAGCTCCGATGGCCTGGTTCCAGGCATAGCAGCCCAGCAGGTCTTTCTCCGAGATGGTCTGAAAGAACGCCTCAAAGCTGGCTAACCTGGGAACCGAAAGGTGTCTGAGCATGTGCTGTGTATGGCTATTCCGTTGCTGGTGCTATACTCGAATGCATTGAGACAAGGGTTTTCCGGATGACCGGTCGTGCCCTTGTAAATTGAGGACAAAGCCCGCTACTGCGGGCTTTGGACTTTCTGGAAAGAAATTTTATCGACCGGGGTCGACTGCAACAATAAATCCCCCCGGCCAAACGACTTCCTTTGCGGTTTCCCCGCGATTCTTCTAGTACCTGGCCCGCCATGCCCGACAAGGCCCGGATCTGCCCGCCTGGATCCGACTGGTGCACTGCATAAATTGTTACAAGTTTCTGGCCCCCTTTTGACCCGTATCGCAACTTTTGTCGTCCAAAGGCGACTAAGATGGAGGGGAAATAATGCAATGGTTGATTCACTAACAATAGATTTACTCTATTGACGCTTCCCGATCATGCTATTAGCACTCCGGGGTGACGAGTGCTAGAATACCTTATTGAATTGCTCCAGTTTTAGCTGAGCACTGCAACAAATGACGAATGGGCGTTTTGCTGAGCTGGCCGAATCGGCGCCAACGTCCAAACCTACCGCTTCATACTGTTTCCGGAAGGAACAAGGAGAATCCATGAAAACTGCGTCTGCACAAACTGCACTCATGCCTGCCGAGTCCAATGCACTCGCGCTGGGTTTTTCCGGCAGCCTGGGCAATATCGACGCGTATATCTCGGCAGTGAACCGCCTGCCCATGCTGACCCAGGAAGAAGAGGTCAAGCTGGCCCGCGACCTGCGCGAAAAGAATGACCTGGGCGCTGCCCAGAAGATGGTGTTGTCGCACCTGCGCCTGGTGGTGTCGATCGCGCGTGGCTATCTGGGCTACGGCCTGCCGCACGCCGACCTGATCCAGGAAGGCAATATCGGCCTGATGAAGGCAGTCAAGCGTTTCGACCCGGCGCAGAACGTGCGCCTGGTGTCCTACGCGATGCACTGGATCAAGGCCGAGATCCACGAGTACATCCTGAAGAACTGGCGCCTGGTCAAGGTGGCCACCACCAAGGCCCAGCGCAAGCTATTCTTCAACCTGCGCAGCCACAAGGAAGGCCTGGACGCGATGACGCCGGCCCAGGTCGAGGCCCTGGCCAAGACCCTGGACGTCAAGCGCGAGGAAGTCATCGAGATGGAAACCCGTCTCTCGGGTCGTGACATCGCCCTGGAGTCGCCCACCGATGACGAAGACGACAAGTTCGCGCCGATCGCCTACCTGTCCTCGGAAAGCTCGGAACCGACCCGCGTGATCGAAGCCAAGCAGTACGACCGCATGCAGTCCGAAGGCCTGGAAGCCGCCCTGTCCAAGCTGGATGACCGTTCGCGCCGCATCGTCGAAGCCCGCTGGCTGGCCAACGATGATGGCTCGGGTGCCACCCTGCACGAGCTGGCTGACGAATTCGGCGTCTCGGCCGAGCGTATCCGCCAGATCGAGGCGGTGGCCCTGAAGAAGATGAAGACGGCACTGCAGGCCTATTCCTGATCGGTCCCCCGGTCGATCTGGCAGCACCAACAAGAAAGGCGCCCTCGGGCGCCTTTTCTTATTAGCCAAACGATATCAATCGTTTATCCGGCTCAGTTCAGCAGCAGTTTGATGTCATGCGCCAGCGTCTGCGGTCCCTGTCCGTGCTTGACGAACAGGCGGATATGGCCCTGCGGGTCGAACACGTAGCTGCCGGCAGTGTGATCCATCGTATAGCTGCCCGGCTGCTTGCCCGGCACCTTCTGGTAGAACACCTTGAATTCCTTGGCCACCTTCTCGGTCTGCGGCAGGTCGCCGCGCAGGCCCAAGAAGCGTTTGTCGAAGGCCGGCACGTATTGCGAGAGCACCTCCTGGGTATCCCGTTCGGGATCGACGGTGACGAAGAGCACCTGCACCCTGTCCGCATCCGGGCCCAGTTCCTTCATCACGTTGGCCATTTCCACCATGGTGGTCGGGCACACGTCCGGGCACTGGGTATAGCCGAAGAACATCACCACCACCTTGCCCTTGAAGTCAGCCAGGGTGCGCGGCTTGCCGGTGTGGTCGGTGAGCGCGAAGTCCTTGGCATAGTCCAGGCCGGTGACATCGGTGTTGTTAAATTTCAGTTCGGACTTGGAGGGGCCGCAAGCGGCCAGCAACGTCGCGCATGCGGCCAGCAGCAGCGCCGAGAAAAATCTTTTCATGGGCTTAGAAAGCACGGAACAGGAAGTAGTGGTCCACCAGCAGCACCGCGAACAGGATAGACAGGTAGACGATGGAATAGGCAAAAGCCTTGCGCGCGATCAGGTCGGTGTAGTGGCGATAGATGCGCCACGAATGCCAGAAGAAGATCGCGCCCAGCACGATGGCCGTGCCCAGGTAGATCAGGCCGCTCATGCCGATGGCAAAGGGCAGCATGCTCACCGCCAGCAGGGCGATGGTGTACATCAGGATGTGGAACTTGGTGACATCCATGCCGTGCGTAATGGGCAGCATGGGCAGGCCGGACTTGGCGTAGTCGTCGCGGCGGTACATGGCCAGCGCCCAGAAGTGCGGCGGGGTCCAGATGAAGATGATCATCACCAGCACCCAGGCCTGCATGGGCACATCGTTGGCGATGGCGGCCCAGCCCAGCGCCGGCGGCATGGCGCCGGCCAGACCACCGATGACGATATTCTGGGGCGTGGCGGGCTTTAGGATGATGGTGTAGATGATGGCGTAGCCGACGAAGGTGGCGAAGGTCAGCCACATGGTCAGCGGATTGACCAGTGCATACAGCACCCACATGCCCAGGCCGCCAATGACGCCCGAGAACATCAGCGTCTGCACCACCGTGATCTCGCCGCGCGCCAGCGGACGGCGGGCAGTGCGGGCCATGCGCGAGTCGATTTCACGCTCGACCAGGCAATTGATGGCGAAGGCGGCACCGGCCAGCAGCCAGATGCCCAGCGTGCCGAAGACCACCTTGTGCCAGTCCGGCAGTTCGGGGGACGACAGGAACATGCCGATCACGGCACAGAACACGGCCAGCTGCGTCACGCGCGGCTTGGTCAGTGCCCAGTACTGGGCGATGCGGTTGGGTTGGGCGGTCAGTGTGGTCATGGAGTGACAGGCCTGGCGGGAACCGGTGCGGCGGTACTGGCCAAGCCTTGTGGAGCGTAACGAGTCTTGTAGTTTAGCATGACCATGAGGATGACCAGCAGCGCCGCCCCGCCGTTATGGACCACGGCAATGGCCAGCGGCCAGTTCAGATAGATGGTCGCCAAGCCCGTGCACAGCTGCAAACCCACGATGCTCAAGAGCCAGCGCCCGGTCTTGCGCAGCCCCGGATCGCGCAGCGCGCGCTGTGCCAGCCATACAACATACAAGATCACGACAAAGGCGAAGCTGCGATGCACCCAGTGGATCGCCGTCAGCGCCTGGAACGGCAGGTAGTCGCCATCGGCGGTCATGCCCAGGTGGCGCCAGAGCGTGAAACCATGCTCGAAATCCATGTCCGGCACCAGCTTGCCATTGCACAGGGGGAAATCATTGCAGGCCAGCGCCGCATAGTTGGTGCTGACCCAGCCCCCCAGCGCGATCTGCAGGGCCAGCAGGATGGCGCCCACCGTGGCCGGCAGGACCAGCGCACGACCGGCCGGCGTGACCGGCACGTGCGCCTCCTGCCGGGCCGCCAGCCAGGCCAGCATGGCCAGCAGCGCCAGGCCCAGCAACAAGTGGGTGGTGACGATGACCGGTTGCAGCTTCAGCGTCACGGTCCAGGCCCCGAAGGCGCCCTGCAGGCAGATGAAGCCCAGCAAGGCGGTCGGGAACCAGGGCCGGAACTGCGCATCGGTCTTGCCGGACTTGAGCCAGCGCCACCACGCCACCACCATCAGCACGATGATCAGCACGCCCACGGCCATGGCGAAATAGCGGTGGGTCATCTCGATCCAGGCCTTGGCCCAGGTGACCGGGCCGGTAGGCATGGCTTCCTGGGCGGCGTTGATATGCTCGTGCGCCAGCAGCGGATTGGAATGGTCGTAGCAGCCCGGCCAGTCAGGGCAGCCCAGGCCGGAATCGGTCAGGCGCGTGAAGGCGCCGAACATGATCAGGTCGAAGGTGAAGAACAGCGTCACCCACACCAGCTTGCGGTATTTGTTGACCAAGCCCTGCGCGCGCGCCACCAGCAGCAGTGGGATCAGGGACACCAGCAGGCCGGTCAGGCCCAGTTCTATCAGCGTAAGTGCATTCATCGTGTTTCAAACATGGACTGCCGCGCAGACGGTGCCAATGGGTCCATCAGGAGCGCCCGGGGCACTCAGCCGATGGACGAGGCGCGCAGCAGCTTGGAAATGTCCTTCTTCATCTTGTTGGGGTCGGGATCCTTGGGGAAGCGCATCATCAGATTGCCCAGCGGGTCGATCAGGTAGATGTGGTCTTCCGCCGAGGTGCCGGCATCGACCGGCAGCCAGGCCTTGAGCCGGGCGGCGTCAGCCCTAAGGATATCGGTTCCGTCGTATTCGCGCAGCAGCAGGGTCTCGATGGGCGCGCCATCGGTGACCAGCCAGACACGCTCGACACGCTCCATCTCCTTGCCCTGCATCAGCCGCAACTGGCGCATGGTGAAGAGCTTCTTGCGGCAATCCTCGGCACAGTCAGCACGATCGACCTGGAGCATGATCCACTTGCCCTTGTAATCCTCCAGCCTGGCCGGTGCGCCGTCGAGGGTGGTGCTGCCCAGCGGCGGGATCGGATACTGGCGCGGATCGATCAGCGCGCCATAGTTGTTGCGGCTCTGCGGCTTGATCACGTAGTAGGTCAGGTAGGAGGCGATCAATGGCGCCGCGCAGACGGCTACCACGGCCAGCATCTTCCAGCGTCCGAGGCGACGGCGCGCCTCGTCGGTCTTGTGTCCTGTTTCAGATCTTGTCATTACGGCCACGTCGATATCCCGTCACGATGAAAAAGAGAATAGCCATGGCCGACAGTGCATACCACTGCACGGCATAGCCGCGATGACGCTCGCTACCCAGCGCCGGCGCTGGCCAGTCGCGCAGCAGGCCGTCGGCGGCGCCCGCCGTGCCTGCCCGCTGCTCGATCACATAGGGCGAGAGCGTCCAGCCGCTGGCCTGCGCCAGCGCGGTCATGTCCAGGTTCTGCAGGATGGCCTGCGGACGCGGCGCATCGGGCTGGCCCAGCTGCATCACATGGCCGGCATCGCGACGCAAGACACCCTCCACCTGTGTCAGCCCCGCCGGCAGCGGCACCTGCGGCACCCGCGCACGATCGACCGCATCGCGCGGCGCCCAGCCACGCATCACCACCACGGCCCGGGTGCTGTCGAGCGGCTTGAACAGGGTCAGTACATAAAAGCCCACGGCACCGTCATGCGGGCGGTTCTCAAGATAGACCGTCCATGGCGCGATGAATTCTCCACGCAGCACGATATGGCGGAATTCATCGGCATCAACGTCGCCATCGGCTGGCAGCGACTCCAGCGGTGCCTGCGTGGCACGCACCTGCATGCTGGCCTGCAAGGCTTCCTTGGCCTGGGCGCGATGCGTCTGCCACTGGCCCAGGGCAAACCCGGCAACAGCCACCACCAGCGTGGCGCAGAAGGGAACGAGCCTGAAACGGAATCTGGTGGGCATCTGTTGGTTTGGCCTTACAATAATCGGTGACTCATTCGGGACTGAGCGACTCGCCGTCCAGGACACGACTACAACGACTACACAATCCACAGGCCGTAGCAGCATACTGCATGCAGGCGGCCGGAGACAGGGATTCTACCCGCATGAAAATCATCGTCGCCATCGCCTTCGTGCTCATCCTCGCCAGCCTGGCCTCGGCGCTGATATTCCTCATGCGCGACAAGGGCAAGAGCAACCGCACCGTACAGGCACTGACCCTGCGCGTGGGATTTTCGGTGGCGCTGTTCCTGTTCATCCTCCTGAGCTACAAGCTGGGCTGGATACAGCCGACCGGCATCCGCTAGAAGCTTTCCCCTTCGGCGTCCAAGAAAAAGCCGCACCGAGGTGCGGCTTTGGTTTGCCCGGCCCGACGACGGACTTACAGCCAGTACACCACCACGTACAGACCCAGCCACACCACGTCCACGAAGTGCCAGTACCAGGCCGCGCCTTCGAAGGCGAAGTGATGCGTCGGCGTGAAGTGCCCGCGCAAGACGCGATAGAGCACCACCGACAACATGATCGCGCCCATGGTCACATGGAAGCCGTGGAAGCCGGTCAGCATGAAGAAGGTCGAGCCATAGATGCCCGAGGTGAGCTTGAGGTTCAACTCGGTATAGGCATGGATGTATTCGTAGGCCTGGAAGCCCATGAAGACCGCGCCCAGCAGGATGGTCAGGAACAGCCACACCGCCGTCTGGGCCCGATGACCGGCACGCAAGGCGTGGTGCGAGATGGTCAGCGTCACGCCGGAAGTCAGCAGCAACAACGTGTTGATGGTGGGGATAGGGAATGGGCCCATGGTGGCGAAGTTCTCCACGGTGCCGGCCGGACCGACACTGCCCCACTGGCCGGCAAAGTCAGGCCAGATCACCTTGTGATCCAGGTCGGCCAGCCAGGGCATGGTAATGCTGCGGGCATAGAAGAGCGCACCGAAGAAGGCGCCGAAGAACATCACCTCCGAGAAGATGAACCAGCTCATGCTCCAGCGATAGGACAGGTCGACGCGCTCGCCATATTGCCCAGACTCGGACTCGCCGATGGCGTCGCCAAACCAGAAGTACAGCACCACCAACACCATCAGGATGCCGAAGATGTTGACATAGGGCGCCCATGACACGCCATTGACCCAGGCCGATGCCCCGGCCATGGTGATGAGCATGGAAATGCCCGCCATCATCGGCCAGCGCGATGGCCCCGGTACGAAATAATGTGGCGCCTTGGCTTGCTGAGAACTCATGTTCTTCTCCCGGTACGAAATCCGATTGCTGTTTGCTGTTGCCTGGTATTGCCATGGCCGGTGTCTTCTCCCGACACGCCGGCTTCCAGGTTCGGTCTGCTCAAAAACTAGAAATCAATCCAAATCATTTACGCCTTAGCCACCCGCCGCATTGGCCACCACCACCTTGACAATGACGACCAGGATCGCCACGAACACCAGCGCGCCGATGATGCCGGCGATGATCACGTGCACCGGATTGAGCCGGGCCGCATCGGACTCGTAGTCCCGCCGCTTGCGCACACCGAAGAAGGACCAGAACACCGCCTTCATCGTCGCCCCGAACGAGGCCTTGCGCTGCACCGCCTGCTTCAGGTCCTCGCTCACTGTCGCTCTCCCGCAGGGCTTCAGCCTGCCGTCTTGTCCTTGCCGTTGATCTCGAAGAAGGTGTAGGACAGCGTGATCGTGGTCACCTCCTTGGGCAACTTGGGATCGATGTAGAACACCACCGGCATCTGCTTGGCCTGGTTGGGGCCCAGGGTCTGCTGCGTGAAGCAGAAGCACTCGACCTTCTTGAAGAAGGCCGCCGACTGCTGCGGCGCGTAACTGGGAATGGCCTGGGCATCGACATTGCGCGCCTGGGTGTTGACCACCTCATAGGTGACCTGGGTCATCTCGCCCGGATGCACCTGCAGGCTGGCCACGGTGGGACGGAAACGCCACGGCCCCTGGGCATTGCCATCGAACTCCACGGTCACCGTACGGGTCTTGTCGACCTGGGTATTGGCCGGCGCTTCCACGGTCGCATCCTTGGGCGTGAGGAAGTTCACCCCGGTCACCTCGCAGATCTTGCGATAGACCGGGATCAAGGCATAGCCGAAGCCGAACATCAACACCGCCACCACCAGCAGCTTGCGCAGCATGACGAGGTTCAGGCCGCGCTCGGGTGTGGCTTGATCGCGCTCTTGGCTCATTTGGCGAACCAGATGCGATTGATGAAGATGCCCACGAAGAAGGCCAGCGCCACCAGCCCCAGCAGCAGGCCGGTGCGCAGGTTGTCGGGTTTCTTGCGTTCGCTCATGTGCGCTCCGATGTTCTCAAGGCCGTGCTGCTCAATGCACCACGGGCGGTTCCTCGAAGGTATGGAAGGGGGCCGGGCTGGGCACGGTCCATTCCAGGCCTTCGGCGCCATCCCAGGGCTTGGCCTCGGCCTTCTGCCCCCCCTTGATCGAGGGGATCACCACGAAGAAGAGGAAGTAGACCTGGGTCAGCCCGAAGCCGAAGGCGCCGATCGAGGCAACCATGTTGAAGTCGGTGAACTGCGCCGGGTAGTCGGCATAGCGACGCGGCATGCCGGCCAGGCCCAGGAAGTGCATCGGGAAGAAGGTGACGTTGAAGGTGATCAGCGAGGCCCAGAAGTGGAACTTGCCGCGCCATTCGTTGTACATGAAGCCGGTCCACTTCGGCCCCCAGTAGTAGAAGCCGGCGAAGAGCGCAAACAGGGAGCCCGCCACCAGCACGTAGTGGAAGTGCGCCACCACGTAGTAGGTATCCTGCATCTGGATGTCGATGGGGGTGACCGCCAGGATCAGGCCGGTGAAGCCGCCCATGGTGAAGACGAAGATGAAGCCCACCGAGAACAGCATCGGCGTCTCGAAGGTCATGGAGCCGCGCCACATGGTGGCGATCCAGTTGAAGATCTTCACACCGGTAGGCACGGCGATCAGCATGGTGGCGTACATGAAGAAGAGCTGCGCGGTGACCGGCATGCCGGTGGTGAACATGTGGTGCGCCCAGACGATGAAGGACAGGATCGCGATCGAGGCGGTGGCATACACCATCGAGGCATAGCCGAACAGCGGCTTGCGGGCGAAGGCCGGGATGATCTGCGAGACGATGCCGAAGGCCGGCAGGATCATGATGTAGACCTCGGGGTGACCGAAGAACCAGAAGATGTGCTGGTACATCACCGGGTCACCACCGCCGGCGGCGTTGAAGAAGGAGGTGCCGAAGTGGCGGTCGGTCAGCGTCATCGTGATGGCACCGGCCAGCACCGGCATGACGGCGATGAGCAGGTAGGCGGTGATCAGCCAGGTCCAGCAGAACATGGGCATCTTCATCAGCGTCATCCCCGGCGCACGCATGTTGAGGATGGTGACGATGATATTGATGGAGCCCATGATGGAGGAGGCACCCATGATGTGCATGGCGAAGATGCCCATGTCCATGCCCGGTCCCATCTGCGTGGACAGTGGCGCATACAGCGTCCAGCCGGCGGCGGTGGCGCCGCCCGGCACCAGGAAGGAGCCGGCCAGCAGCAGCGCGGCCGGCGGCAGCAGCCAGAACGAGAAGTTGTTCATCCGCGCAAAGGCCATGTCGGAAGCGCCGATCTGCAGCGGGATCATCCAGTTGGCGAAGCCCACGAAGGCCGGCATGATCGCACCGAACACCATCACCAGGCCGTGCATGGTGGTCAACTGGTTGAAGAACTCGGGACGGAAGAACTGCAGGCCCGGCTGGAACAACTCGGCCCGGATCAGCAGCGCCAGCACGCCGCCCGAGAGCAGCATGGTGAACGAGAACCACAGGTAGAGCGTGCCGATGTCCTTGTGGTTGGTGGCGAAGAGCCAGCGGCGCCAGCCGTGCGGGTGGTCGTGCGCGTGATCGTGCGAATGATCGTCGTGAGCATGCCCATGCCCGTGATCGTGGGAATGGTCGGGTGCGTGATCGACAGTGGTAGTCATGTCCGGTTCTCCAAACGATTACTTGCGGGCGGCCAGCACTTCGGCCGGCTGCACGATGTTTTCCTGGGCCTTGTTGGACCAGTTGTTGCGCGTGTAGGTGATGGCCGCGGCGATCTCGGTGTCGTTCAAGACACCCTTCCAGGCCGGCATGGCGTTCTTGCCATTGAGCACCAGGTGGATCTGGTCAGCCTTGGGGCCATTGACCAGGGGGCTGCCGTCCAGCGCCGGGAAGGCGCCAGGTACACCCTTGCCGTTGGCCTGGTGGCAGGCCACGCAATTGACGGCGTAGACCTTCTCGCCACGCTGCTTCAATTCATCCACGGTCCAGACCTTGTTGGGATCGTCGGCCTTGGCGGCCATTTCCTTCTTCTTTTCATCGACCCACTTCTTGTAGTCGGCTTCGCTGACCACGTTGACGACGATGGGCATGAAGGCGTGATCCTTGCCGCACAATTCCACACACTGGCCGCGGTAGGTGCCGATCTTCTCGGCACGGAACCAGGTGTCGCGCACGAAGCCGGGGATCGCATCCTGCTTCACGCCAAAGGCGGGAATGGTCCAGGAGTGGATCACGTCGTTGGCCGTGGTGACGATGCGCACCTTCTTGTTGACCGGCACCACGACCGGGTTGTCGACCTCGATGAGGTAGTTGTCGTTCTTCTTCAGCGTGGGATCGGTCACCTGCTCGCGCGGCGTGGCCAGGGCGGAGAGGAAGGAGATGCCTTCGCCATCACCCTTGAGGTAGTCGTAACCCCACTTCCACTGCATGCCGGTGACCTTGATGGTGAGGTCGGCATTGGAGGTGTCCTTCATCGCCACCACCGTCTTGGTGGCCGGCAAGGCCATGCCGATGACGATCAGGAAGGGCACCACGGTCCAGGCGATTTCGACGCTGGTACTTTCGTGGAAGGTAGCCGCCTTGTGGCCCACCGACTTGCGATGCTTGATGATGGAATAGAACATGACGCCAAACACCGCCACGAAGATCACCAGGCAGATCACCAGCATCATGATGTGCAGGTCGTAGATCTGCTCGGCGATCTTGGTCACCGGTGGCTGGAAGTTCGTCTGCAGCACGGCCGGTCCCCCCGGACTGTCCACCACGGCCCAGGCCGGCAAGCCGGCCGCCAGCATCGAGGCACCGATGATCGACGATTGAAGGCGCTTCGCAAGTTTCATGGATTTCCTCAAAAGCCCAAAAATTATAAGAATGAGTGTGCTACCGTCCCGCGCGTCTTGCCCGTCCCGTCCGTGCTGCCCGCCAGCGCCTGCTCCAGCTCCTGTGCCAGCAGGCGTCGCCCGGCTTCATTGATGAAACGGCCAACTACCACGCGCTGCCCCCTGCCCCCTGCCTTCCAGCGCCACCAGTGCCTGGGGGCCTGCCGGAAATGCGATGCGCGTGCCGTGCAGCGTTGCCAGGTCCAGCTTGATACGGCTGGTCCGGCCCGCCTGCGTCACCTCGACGATCAGGCCATCCTCGCCCAGGACCACGACTTCTCGATCAGTAGCATGGCGGGCGTACACCAGGAAGGCGATGCCAACCGCCGACAATTCAATGACTGAAAATACCAGGATGGTCCATGCGCCATGGAGCGTGAAGCCCAGCGCGACCGTGAGCGATACCGTACAAAGGATTGCGAAGACCCACGCCAGCTGACGTGGCGCAATCGAACAATTGCGCTTCAATATCCATTCCCGCGTCTCCATAGCACCTCGCCAGCATGATAGTCGGTCGAG
>JAFAMT010000119.1 GCA_019233085.1 Herbaspirillum sp. | reverse complement strand
GCAGCGGCGTCGGCCGCGACGGGTTCGACGTTGTGCTCGTCTTTGGAACTAGTTGGCTTCATTCTTCGGATCTTGATGTGGCGGACGCGCGTCGTCTTCCCGCTCCTCGGCCCGCTCGGTGGTGTCGTTATGCTCGCCGGCCGCTTCGGCGGCGGCCTCGATGGCGTCTGTGCCAGTTACGGCAACGTCTTGCTCAAAAGGTTCTTGCGCTTCTGGGGAAGCGTCTTCACTGCCTGCGGCGCCCTCTTCCCCCGGGGACGCTGCGTTATCCATTTCCTGCTGTTCCTGCTGATCCTGCTGTTGTGCCCCATCTGCGGCATCAGCTTGCGCCTGGGTCGCTTGCAGCTCGACAGGTGCTCCCTCGTCGATCTCTGCCAGCGCCGGCTGCGCATCCTCGGCCGTGCCGGCGGCTTCTTCCTCGATCAATGCCGCCGCGCCGCCTTCGAGTGCCTGCAATTCCAGCAGCGCGCCCTGCACTGCAGCCTCGCCACCGACCTGCTGCAGCGGCGGCAATTCCTCCAGCGAACTCAGTCCCAGGTCATCCAGGAACTTGCGCGTGGTGGCAAACAGGGCCGGGCGTCCCGGCACGTCACGGTGGCCGATGGATTCGATCCAGCCACGCTCTTCCAGCATCTTGATGGTCTGCGAGTTGACCGCCACGCCACGGATATCCTCGATATCACCCCGCGTCACCGGTTGGCGATAGGCGATGATGGCCAGGGTTTCCAGGGTCGCGCGGGTGTACCGGGGCGGCTTCTCGGGGTTGAGGCGCTCCAGGTAGACCTTCATCTCCTTGCGGCTCTGGAAACGCCAGCCGGTCGACAGGCTGACCACTTCCACGCCTTTGTCGGCCCACTCGGTACGCAGCTCTTCGAGCATCTGCCGGATCATCTCGGCGTTGATCTCGCTGACTTCTTCGCTCTCGGGGTCGATGTAGAGCTTCTTGAGCTCATTGACCGACAGCGGCTCATGCGTGCAAAGCAATGCGGTTTCGAGGACTTTCTTGGCCTCAGCAATATTCATGTACGACTCTTGTGCGTCTTGTTGTTAACAAAAGTTCGGCTTGCAGCTGGTCTCCGTCCGGCATGGCTGCGTCGTATCGGGCTTGCGGGCAAGCCGGATACGACCAGTCTGGCGCAGTGCTGTCTGTGGCGGCGCTGCCTTCCGGTGTGTGGAGATTGAATGAGCTGGAATCTAAGACCCGGGCAAATCGGCGTCGCGGGGATATCGCGCTTTCGCAAAGCCGTCATGTCGCGGGGTTGCGGACGGCCGACCTGCACCTTTTCAACTACCGGCCTTGCGTCATGGATCCGTTATTGGCCGCACAGGCTGCGGCGGTCGGGCGCAAGGCATAAAAAAGTACTGCGCGGAGTGTAGCACAAAGATTTACGGGGTTGGAGCCTGTTGCGCCTCACGGACAATTATTTGCACGCCGGGTCCGGCCGCCGGATCGACTGCCGACCCAGCCAGAGCGTGAAATCCTCCACCGCCATGGGCTTGCCAAAGTAATATCCCTGCACCTCGTCGCAGGCGTTTTCCCTCAGGAAAGCATGTTGCTCCTCGTCCTCCACCCCTTCTGCGATGACCCGCAGGTTCAGGATGTGGGCCAGCGAGATTACTGCCTTGACGATGGCCGCGCTATCGGCATCGCGGGCAATATCGCGCACGAAGGACTTGTCGATCTTGAGCGCATCGACCGGGAAGCGGCGCAGGTAGGACAGGCTCGAATAGCCGGTGCCGAAATCATCCACCGAGATCTGCAAGCCCAGGCGCTTCAAGGCATGCAGGGTGGCCACGCTCTTTTCGGCATCCTTCATCACCACGTTCTCGGTGATCTCCAGCTCCAGGCAGGATGCCGCCAACCCGCTCTGGGCCAGCACATCGGCCACGAAGGCCGGCAGGCTCTGGTTGAGTTGTCGTGGAGAAAGATTGACCGCCACCGGCATCGGCGGCAACCCGGCCTCCTGCCAGGCCTTGTTCTGGTGACAGGCGGTGCGCAAGACCCATTCACCAATGGGCACGATCAGACCGGCCTCCTCGGCAAAGGGGATGAAGCGGTCCGGCGGCACCACGCCCTGCTCGGGAGTCTGCCAGCGGATCAGCGCCTCGGCGCCGACCACGCTGCCATCCTTGAGGCTCAGCTTGGGCTGGTAGTAGAGCTTGAACTCCTGCTGGTCCAGGGCGCGGCGCAGGTTGATGAGCATTTCCAGGCGATTGCTGACCTGGGTATCCATCCACGGCGCAAAGAACTGGAAGTTGTTGCGTCCCTGCTCCTTGGCCCGGTACATGGCCGAATCGGCATGCTTGAGCAAGGTCTCGACGTCCCGGCCATCGTCCGGGTAGCGGCTCACGCCGATGCTGGCGGTGACGTGGAACTCGCGCTCGCCGGCCTGCCAGGGGCGCGACACGGCCGCCAGGATGCGCTGCATCACCTCGGCGATGCCGGCCTCGCCACCACTCTGGTTCTGCAGCACCAGCACGAACTCGTCGCCACCCTGGCGCGCCACCATGTCGCTATCGCGCAGGCAGGATTGCAGGCGCTGCGCCACCGTCTTAAGCAACTCGTCGCCGACCTGGTGGCCCAGGCTGTCATTGATGAACTTGAACTGGTCCAGGTCCACGAAGGCCACCGCCGTCAGGCCGCCCTTCTGGCGCGCCGCCAGGATGGCGCGCTGCAGGTGCTCATGCAGCATGTTGCGGTTGGGCAAGCCGGTCAGGGCATCGTGGGTGGCCTGATGGCGCATTTCGGCCTCGTAGAGCTTGCGCTCGGTGATGACCTCCACCGTGCCTTCATAGCAACTGAGCCGGCCGCTGTCGTCATGCACCGCGCGGGCGTTTTCCGAAATCCAGATGATGTCGCCGTCGCGGCGATACACGCGCGACTCGAAATTGGAGACCGAACCCTGCTGCTCCATCAGCCGCATGAATTCGCGCCGCCGCTCCGGCTCCACGTAGAGCTGGTGGCTGATGTCGCGCAGGCCCACGATCAGGTCCTCCGGCGAGCGATAGCCATAGATGCGCGCCAGCGCCGGGTTGACGGCGATATAGGTGCCATCGGGCGTGGTCTGGAAGACCCCTTCGATGGCATTCTCGAAGATGCTGCGATAGCGGCGCTCGGCCTCCTGCAGGGCTTGCGCGGCTTCCTTGCGCTCGGTCACGTCCTGCAGGAAGCCTTCCATGGCTTCCACCCGACCGCTGGCGCCGTAGATGCCGACCCCACGCTCCCACACCCAGCGCACGGCGCCATCGGCGCGCACGATACGGTACTCGATGTCGATGCGGCGCCGCTCGCGCATGCAGCTATCGATATGGGCGCGCACCATGGCGCGGTCATCCGGGTGGGTCAGTTCCAGGAAGGAGATACGCTGGTTCAGCAACAGCTCCTCGGGCAGGTAGCCGGTCAGGGCCAGGCAACCCTCGCTGACGAACTCGATGGTCCAGCACTCATCGTCGCGGCAGCGATAGACCGCCCCATCCAGGTTGGCCAGCAGGGTTTCGAGCAGGCGCGGTGAGCGCGGGATGGCCACGATGGTGTGGTTCTGGTCCGAATCGTAACGACACCGGGCCGGTGAAGCTGCTGTTTTCATAACGACATCGCGTCTCTCGCCCCTCTACAGGGTGCTGTAGAAGGTGTACGGGTGGTAATCGGGATCAATGAGCCGTCTTGTGCTGCGGCGGCTTCTGGGGATGATTCGATGAAGCAATAAAGATGCCACCGCAGGAAAAACCGCCCCTGAGCGAGCTCGCCCGCGAGCGCCCTGGCGGCACGCCGGCAAAACGACCGGAAACACCCCTCAATTCGACCCGCGGGGCCGACGGCGGGGAGCGTTAGAATCCTGCTAAGCCCGCCTGCGACCCCTGCCGGTCGCCCGGCGCCGGTTCAACAATGACAACAAGCGGATCCTTCCTATGTGGGCAAATCGGTATTTCGTATTCTGGGCAATCCTGCTCCTCACCGCTGCGCTGATGCTGCTGGCAGCCAGCCACTACCTCAGCTGGGCCTGGGTGCTGGTGCCGCTGGTGCTGACGGTCATCGGGGTACGCGACCTGCTGCAGCGGCGCCATGCGGTGCTGCGCAACTACCCGCTGATCGGGCATTTCCGCTTCATGTTCGAGGCCATCCGCCCGGAGTTGCGTCAGTACTTCTTCGAGGACGAGATGGACGGCCGGCCGTTCTCGCGCAAGAAGCGCAGCGTCGTCTACCAGCGCGCCAAGGCCGATGTCGACAGCCGTCCCTTCGGCACCGAACTGGACATGCAACAGGCCGGCCACGAATGGATAGGCCATTCCCTCTCGCCCACCAAGATCGCCAGCCACGACTTCCGGGTGGTGGTCGGTGCCGATCGCGCCCAGCCGTATTCGATGTCGGTGTTCAATGTCTCGGCGATGAGTTTCGGCGCCCTCTCGGGCAATGCCATCCGCGCGCTGAACCAGGGTGCAAAAAAGGGCAATTTCGCCCATGACACCGGCGAAGGATCGGTCTCCCCCTACCACCGCGAATTTGGCGGCGACCTGGTCTGGCAGGTCGCCTCCGGCTACTTCGGCTGCCGCAATGCCGACGGCAGCTTCAATGAAGAGAAATTCACCGCCCAGGCGCAGTCGCCCCAGGTGAGGATGATCGAGGTGAAGCTGTCACAGGGCGCCAAGCCCGGTCACGGCGGCGTGCTGCCGGCGGCCAAGATCACGCCGGAAATCGCCGCCACGCGGGGGATACCGATGGGCGTGGATTGCATCTCGCCGGCCGTGCATTCCTCCTTCTCCACCCCCATCGGCCTGCTCGAATTCATCGAGAAGCTGCGTGGTCTCTCCGGCGGCAAGCCGGTGGGCATCAAGCTGTGCGTGGGCCACCCCTGGGAATTCTTCGGCATCGCCAAGGCCATGATCAAGACCGGCATCGTGCCCGACTTCATCACCGTGGACGGTTCCGAAGGCGGCACTGGCGCGGCGCCCCTGGAATTCGTCGACCACGTCGGCATGCCGCTGCAGGAAGGCCTGCTCATGGTGCATAACACGCTGGTGGGTATCGGCTTGCGCGACAAGGTCAAGATCGGCGCCAGCGGCAAGATCATCACCGCCTTCGACGTGGCCCGCACGCTGGCCCTGGGGGCGGACTGGTGCAATTCGGCGCGCGGCTTCATGTTTGCGCTGGGCTGCATCCAGTCGCAAAGCTGCCACACCGACCGCTGCCCCACCGGCGTGGCCACCCAGAATGCCAACCGCGCCCGTGCGCTGGTGGTGCCGGACAAGGCCGAGCGCGTGTACCGCTTCCACCAGAGCACCCTGCACGCCCTGCAGGAACTGGTGCAGGCGGCCGGCCTGCCGCATACCTCGGCGCTGCGTCCGCACCATATCGTGCGGCGCATCAACGATCACGAGATCCAGCTCATGTCCAATGTGCTGAAATACCTGCAGCCCAATGACTTGCTGGATGGCAATTACCGCTATCAGGTCTATGAAAAGTACTGGCCCATCGCGCGGGCGGAAAGCTTCCATCCGGAGTTCTGAGCGTCACCCTTTCGCCCCCGTAATTTCCACTGGGCAATAAAAAACCCGCAGACCGAAACGGCTGCGGGTTTTTTATTGCCGACAGATCCAGTGGATCCCCGGCAGGGAATTACTTGCGCTTCATGAAGAAGATGAACTCATGTTCATCGTTCTGCGACTGCTCCAGCAGATCGTTGCCGGTCTGCTTGGCGAAGGCCTGGAAATCGCGCACCGATCCGGTATCGGTGGCGGTCACCCTGAGTACCTGGCCGCTGGCCATGTCAGCCAGCGCCTTCTTGGTCTTGAGGATGGGCAGCGGACAGTTCAGCCCGCGGGCATCCAGTTCCCGGTGAAATTGAATGGTCATTACAGCGACTCAAAATGGATCACAACGAAAACGATTCTACTGCAAAGATGCGCCGAGTTGATGCATTGCACAAGATATGTTGTATTCGCCGCACTAAGCTTGTGCAAAAGCAATGAAATTGCCTGCTGGCGCGTCCTACTTGTTTGGCACCGGTGTCTCGATGGGCGTGCTGGAACCGGCAAATTCAACATACTGCACCGGCAGCTTGCGCGCGCGCATCCAGTCCGCCACCGCATGGCCGGTGCCGGCCGGCCAGGGGCGCAGGTCGGCCGGCTCGGACAGGCGATACTCCACCAGCTCCGGCGAGAGCCTGATGCTGCCGCTGGCCCTGACGTAGTAGGCGATGATCAACTCGTTCTTGCGGATGAATTCGTAGACGCCGATGAGTTCGATATGCTCGGCATCGAGATCGGTTTCTTCCTTCAGTTCGCGGGCGATGCCCTGCTCGGGCGTCTCGTCGCGCTCCATGAAACCGGTGATGAGGGCAAAGCGCCCCTCGGCCCAGGCAGCATTGCGCGCAGTGAGCATCTTGCCGTCGATTTCCACCAGCGCCGCCAGGACCGGCAGCGGGTTATCCCAATGGGTCCAGTGGCCGTCGGGGCAGGCCAGACGGATCTTGCCGGCCTCGCCCTCGTCGGCGCGCAGCACCAGCGATGCTGCGCAAACCGGGCAGAACTTGAAATCGCTCATGCGCGCTCCGCGATGATTCAGATCACAGCTTGGCTTGAACCCAGGCAGTCACGCCTTGCAGCGCGCCCGGCAGGGCGGCCGGTTCGGTGCCGCCAGCCTGCGCCATGTCGGGACGGCCACCACCCTTGCCGCCGACCTGCTGGGCCACGAAGTTGACCAGCTCGCCCGCCTTGACCTTGGCGGTCGCGTCGGCGGTGACACCGGCGATCAGGCTGACCTTGCCATCCTTGACGCTGGCCAGCACGATGGCGGCGGTCTTGAACTTGTCCTTGAGCTTGTCCATGGTCTCGCGCAGGGTGGCGACATCGGCGCCTTCCAGCGTCGCGGCCAATACCTTGATGCCGTTGATGTCCACGGCCTGGTTGACCAGCTCGTCGCCCTGGCTGGAAGCCAGCTTGGACTTGAGCGCAGCCAGTTCCTTCTCCAGCGCCTTGACCTGGTCCTGCACCTGGCCGATGCGCGGCAGCAGTTCTTCCGGCTGGGTCTTCAGTGCCGCGGCCGCTTCGGCCACGCGGGAGGACAGCGACTGCACCAGCGCCAGCGCACCTTCGCCGGTGACGGCTTCGACGCGACGGATGCCGGCGGCCACGCCACCTTCGGAGACGATCTTGAACAGACCGATATCACCGGTACGGGTGACGTGGGTACCGCCGCACAGTTCGGTGGAGGTGCCGATGGACAGCACGCGCACCTGGTCGCCGTACTTCTCGCCGAACAGGGCCATGGCACCAGCGGCAATGGCGTCGTCGTAGGCCATCAGCTGGGCGCCGGTGGCGACGTTGGCCAGCACTTCGCGGTTGACGATGTCTTCGACGTGACGGATCTCGTCGGCCGTCATCGGTGCGTTGTGGCTGAAGTCGAAACGGGTCTTGTCGGCATCCACCAGCGAACCCTTCTGCGACACGTGCGAACCCAGCACTTCGCGCAGGGCCTTGTGCATCAGGTGGGTGGCGGAGTGGTTGCGCATGGTGCGGGCGCGCTGCTCGGCATCGACCTTGGCCGTGACGGCGTCGCCAACCGCCAGGCTACCCTTGATCAGTTGACCGTGGTGACCGAACACCTCAGCCTGGATCTTCTGCGTATCGGCCACGGCGAAGAGACCACCAGCGGCTTCCAGCGCACCGGCGTCGCCCGACTGGCCACCGGATTCGGCGTAGAACGGGGTGGTGTCCAGCACCACGATGGCATCCTGGCCGGCCTCGATCTTCTGCACCGGGCTGCCGGCCACGTACAGGGCCACCACCTTGGCCTGCTGGGCCAGGGATTCATAGCCCACGAAGCGGGTCTTGTCGCCGGTGTACTCGATGGCAGCGGCCATCTTGAACTTGCCGGCGGCGCGGGCGGCGCTCTTCTGGCGCTCCATGGCGGCGTCGAAGCCTGCCTCGTCCAGTTCGACATTGCGTTCGCGGCAGATGTCGGCGGTCAGGTCCAGCGGGAAGCCATAGGTGTCATACAGGGTGAAGGCGGTCTCGCCGTCGAGCTTGCCGGTATTGGCGGCCAGCGCGGCTTCGAGGATCTTCATGCCGTGTTCCAGGGTCTCGCCGAAGCGTTCTTCTTCCTGCTTCAAGACCATCTCGACACGCTCGGCGGCTTCCGGCAGTTCGGGATAGGCCGCGCCCATCTGCACCACCAGGTCCTTGACCAGCTTGTGGAAGAAGGGCTTGGTCTGGCCCAGCTTGTGGCCGTGGCGCAGGGCGCGACGGATGATACGGCGCAACACGTAGCCGCGGCCTTCGTTGCCGGGGATGACG
>JAFAMT010000034.1 GCA_019233085.1 Herbaspirillum sp. | reverse complement strand
CCGCGCGTGACGCCAGCGATCCGGATGCGTATTTCTATCTCAACGAGGCCTTCCACGACCACATCTATGCCGGCAGCCACAACCGCTTCCTGGCCGACCAGGCCCGTGCCCTGCACCGCCGCCTGCGCCCCTATCGACGCCTGCAGCTGCGGGTGCGCGACCGCCTGAAGATGTCCTTCGATGAACACCAGGCGGCCGTCGACGCCATCATCGCCGGCGATGCCGAGAAGACCGTGGACGTACTGCGCCAGCACATCATGATCCAGGGCCAGCGCTTCGCCGACCTGGTGGCCTCGCTGCACCAGCTGAAGTCAGCCGCCTGAGCCAGCGGACAGGGGGACTCAGGCCAGCTGCGGCTGCCTGGCCTGTGCGATGAAGGCGCGCAGATAGTCGATGCCGACGTCGGCCTCACGCGCCCCCAGGTAGATGTGCTTGGCGATGCCCTGCTCGCCCAGTCGCACCGGTACCACCGCCATCTGGTCGGCATATTCCAGTACCAGCCAGCGCGGCAAGGCGGCCACGCCACGACCGCTGGCCACCATCTGCAGCATGATGTCGGTGGTCTCGATGGTCTTGTGGCGTCGCGGCGTGATACCGGCTGGGGCCAGGAACAGGGTGTAGATGTCCAGGCGATCCACCGGCACCGGGTAGGTCACCAGTACCTCGCTGCCCAGTTGCCGGGGCGTGACGTAGTCCTGCTGTGCCAGCGGGTGCCCGGCGGCCACCACCAGCACCTGTTCATAGTCGAACACCGGCTCGAAGACCAGGCCCGGCTTGTCCAGCGGATCGGGCGTGACCAGCAGGTCGATCTCGTAGCCAAAGAGCGCACCGATGCCGCCGAACTGGAATTTCTGCTTCACATCCACATCCACGTCCGGCCACGCCGCCAGATAGGGCGACACCACCTTCAGCAGCCACTGGTAGCAGGGATGGCATTCCATGCCGATGCGCAGCGCGCCGCGCTCGCCCTGGGCGAACTGGCGCAGGCGTTCCTCGGCCAGGCTCAGTTGCGGCAGTACCCGGTTGGCCACCGCCAGCAGGTACTGGCCGGCTTGCGTGAGTCGCAGGCTGCGCCCTTCGCGCAGCCAGATGTCGGTGCCCAGCTGCTGCTCCAGCTTCTTCATGCTATGGCTCAGGGCCGATTGCGTCACATGCAGCACGCCGGCGGCAGCGGTCAGGGAGCCCTGCTTTTCCACCTCCTGGACGATGGATAGATGAATACGGTCCAGCATGATCGATGAGTAAAGTTCATTGTTGAATGGGATAAGCCCATTTTACTTCATCGCTCACGCACCTGATGAGCTGGAGCTACAGCTGTCGCTGGCTGGTGAAATGGCGTTCGCTGCCATCGAGCGGATCGATGAAGAACAGCGAGCGCGCCAGCAGCTTCAGCGGGCGCTCCAGGTCATCGGCCACGCCCACCGGTACTGCATCGGGATAGAACAGGTCGTTGACGATGGGAATGCCCAGCGCCGCCATGTGGACCCGCAACTGATGGCGACGGCCGGTGACCGGCTCCAGCTGGTACAGCGCCAGCTGGCCGCGCTGCTCCAGCAGGGAGATATGGGTTTCCGAATTGGGCGCGCCGGGCGCCTCGTACATCTTGAAGAACTGCTCCGGGATTTCTTCCACCCGGCTGCGATGCACGCGCGGCAGTTCCAGCTCGGCCCTGAAGGGCGCAATCGCTTCATACACCTTGAACATGCTGCGCTGCTGGAACATCGACTGGTACTTGCCCCGGCTGGCCGGCTGGTGCGAAAACACGATCACCCCGGCCGTCTCGCGGTCCAGGCGATGGATAGGGACCAGGTCTTCCAGGCCGGTGGCTTTCTTTAGCCGTACCAGCAGGGTTTCCTGGACGAAGCGCCCGGTCGGGATCACCGGCAGGAAATGCGGCTTGTCGGCCACCAGCAGGTGGTCATCCATGTGCAGGATCTTTTCCTCGACGGGGATGCGCTCCTCCCCCTGTGGCAATTCGCGATAGTAGAAGATGCAGTCGCCACTGCGATAGGGGGATTGCGGGCGCAACTCCTCGCCATGCTGGTTGCGCACTTCGCCGCGCAACAGGCGCTCGCGCCAGACCTCGGCGGGCACGGCCGTGAAGCGCTCGGCCAGGAAGGACAGCATGTCGCGCCACGGTCCTGGCTGCAGCCACAGGTAGCTGGGCGAGAGCCCCTCGCGCATCGGCAGTGTGGGCGTGGGCCTCATGCGCCCTCCGCGCTGGCGGCCTGCCTGCGTGCCGCGCGGCGACGCCAGGCAGCGACGCTGGCATTGGCGTCCAGGTGCGCCAGCAGGCGCTGGCGCTGGGCGTCGCTCAGGGGCAAGGTGTCGATCAGGGCCGGCCATTGGGTCATCGCCCGCTCCACCGTCTCCACCAGGACCGCCTGCAGCTTGGGCTCCGGGATGCGCCACAGGTTGGCCAGCTGGCGCAGGATGGCCGGAGTGAGCAACTGCTTGCCCTTCTGCCCCGGCACGAAAGCCAGCGCATGGCCGTCGCCGCCAACGTAGGCGGCATAGGCCACGATGTCATAGGCCGGCGACAGGATAGCCTCTTGCGGCGTGGGGTACAGCAGGCTGAAATTCTTCAGGTGGGCGTCGAAATTGCCCAGAAGTTCATTGACCTTGATCCGCCGCAGCAACTCGAACACATCGGCCACGCCGCGCGTACTGCGCTCCAGCAACACCACGCCGAGGGCGGCATAGGTACCGACATACTTGGAAGCTGGTGGCGTGCCAGTGACCTGGGCGAAATCCTCCATGTGCAGCCGTCCGGTGGGCGTGGGGGCGTCGCGGTCGAAGCGCTGTACCAACAGGAAGCGGCTGGCATCGTTGCGCAAGCCGAAGGGCAGCTGCGCGGCGATGGCCGACAGGGGCTCCAGGCTGAAGCGGCAGGTCGTGACCCCGGCGGCGGCGGCCAGCGTGAGCGAGCTGAATTCCACCTGCGGCATGTTGGGATAGTCCGTCGCCGGCAGCTTGGCGATGTAGTGGCTGCCCTGGCTGTCGCGCGAGCGCATGACGTAGCGCCCGCCCGCTTCGCGCACCAGCGCCAGCTTGGGCTGTACGCCGGACAAGGACTCTCCGCCCGGCACCGGCAGTTGGCCAGAACTCATCTCGTAGCTGTCATGGCCCTGCCCCAGCAGGCGGCCCAGGCCACGTTCGTCGAGCTCCTCGGCCAGGGCCGAGACGTCGCCGGGCAGGTCGCGGCCACAATAGGCCAGGAGGCCGAATTCGTCATCCGGCGCCAGGCCGGCGCGCTGCACCAGGTGCTTGCGCAACTGCCCTTCAGGCAGCAGGTTCTGGAAGAACGGCGGCAAGCCGCCCCGGCCATCACCGCGATTGACCGCCAGCGTGGGATCGAGCAACTGGCTGCGGGTGCGCTCCTCGGTGGAGGCGCAGTAGAGCTGCGAGAGCACCGGGCGCGACTCCCCCAGCAAGGCATAGGCATCGTCGAAACGGAAATAGCAGCGACCGTCGTCCAGGGCAAACAGCGAACCCACCTCCGTGAGCCCCAGGCGGATACGCAGGGAACGCAGCATGCTCATGGCTGCTCCTGTTGGCCCATGAGGGCTTGCAGGCGCTGGCCCAGCTCGGTCTGGCTGCCGGCTCCCTGATGCTCGGCCGCGCGCAGCGTGGCGGCCTGGCGTGGCAGCAGCAGCAGGTCCAGCTCCAGCTCGTTGCACAGGGACAGCAACTTGCCCAGCTCGATGTTGCCGCGCCCGGTTTCCAGTGCCAGCAGCGTATTGCGATGCATGCCGGCCAGCCCGGCCAGCTCGATGGCGGTCAGGCCGCGGGCCTTGCGGGCCAGGCGGATGCGATGGCCGATGTCTTGCAGGTTGGTCATATCAAATCGAATCAGATCCAATTAAATAAACTTTTATTTATAAGAACATTATATTAGGCATCCGCGATATCACAAGAACAATAAAATAGTCTTTCGATGTTTTGACCAATTTATTGTATTTGATGAGCGCAAAAGAGCAGCCAGCGTCCTGCATCCCAGGTCGGGGAGACAAAAAAAATCGCAGTCCGAAGACTGCGATTTCCAAAGATGAAACTGGCGCTCAGGCGGTCGTGTTGATGTTGCGACCGATGTTGGGATTGGCCGGCAGCGGAGGCGGCAATGCCTGCAGCACACCGATGGCCGCAGCGGCCTGGGTATTGAGCGCTTTCTTGAGCATCAGGACATTGACCTGGTCAGCCGTCTGCGACGACGCCATGTCAGTGGCCAGCGATGCGATTTGCGAAACATCCATGGACTACTCCTTCTGGGGGAAACCGGGTAACAGGATTGATCACCCGGTCCTTCATTTACGGTATTGGACTCCGAATCTTTACAGGGATCAAGAAATTTATCGGGGTGAAAATCGATAAATAGGTGCTTTCCCGACAGAAAGTCGCCAGGCCGGCATATGAATTGTTTCGAGTGAAATGGCATTTATACAAGCGTCCAGACGTTGTTTACCTGAACAGGTATAACTTGCTACCATGTTCAAGGATCAAAAAGCGCTCGAATGGATCGCGAGCAGTTACAAGGACCTGATGGCACTGCCGCCACAGGTGCGGCAACGATTCGGCTACGCCCTATCGCTGGCGCACCTAGGCGATCGTGACGATGCAACCAAGGTGCTACGGGGCTATGGCGGTGCCGGTGTGCTTGAGGTCATCGAAGACTGGATGGGCGACACCTATCGTGCCGTCTATACGGTCCGGTTTGCAGAGGCCGTCTTCGTCTTGCATTGCTTTCAAAAGAAGAGCAAGAGCGGCATCGCCACCCCGAGAATAGACATGGACATCATCCGTACCCGGATGAAGGTCGCTGAAGCACGGGCCAAGGAGCTAGGAAATGAAAACCGCAACGATTGACGGTATCGAGATACATCGCAGTTCAGGCAATGCCTTTGCCGACCTCGGCCTGCCTGATGCAGACAGGCTGAAGATCAAGACCGGCCTGGTCGTTGAAATCAGGAAGGCAATGCGCCGACTTGACTTGACACAGCAAGCCGCCGCCAAGCGCATGGGCATTCCTCAGCCCAAGGTATCGGGGATGATGCGGGGGGATTTCAGCAATCTCTCCGAACGCAAGCTGATGGATTGCTTGAACCGGCTGGGTTATGACATCGACATCAGGGTCAGTAGCTCAACCGGATCCATTGGCCAATTGAGGCTATCCATCTCCTGAGCAGGATCGGCCTGGACAGCATTTGAAGCGCCAAGGAGACCCCAAGAAAAATCGCACCCCGAAGGGTGCGATCAGAACCGGCGCCGATCCCGCGCGCCCTATGCCACTGCCTTCAGACGATGGTATTGATGATGCGGCCGATATTCACATTGGCCGGCAGGCGTGCCACCGCAGCGGCGACCCCTACCACATCATCCACCGCCGTCTTGGCGACCTTGCCCAGGTCGATGCCGA
>JAFAMT010000478.1 GCA_019233085.1 Herbaspirillum sp. | reverse complement strand
CTACGGCTTCCGCCTGCCCTCGGCGCTGGACAACCGGCCCCTGAAGTTCGACGAGTTCGAGAAGAAGATGCGCCAGACCATCTTCGTCTCAGCCACCCCGGCCGACTACGAGAAGACCCACTCCGACCAGGTGGTGGAACAGCTGGTGCGCCCCACCGGCCTGGTCGACCCGATCATCTCGGTGCGCCCGGCCACCACCCAGGTGGATGACCTGATGCAGGAGATCAACGACCGCATCGCCCGCGACGAGCGCGTGCTGGTCACCACGCTGACCAAGCGCATGGCCGAGCAGCTGACCGAGTTTCTCTCCGACAATGGCATCAAGGTGCGCTACCTGCACAGCGACATCGACACGGTGGAGCGCGTGGAAATCATCCGCGACCTGCGCCTGGGGACCTTCGACGTGGTGGTCGGCATCAACCTGCTGCGCGAGGGCCTGGATATTCCCGAGGTGTCGCTGGTGGCGATCCTGGACGCGGACAAGGAAGGCTTCCTGCGTTCGGAGCGCAGCCTGATCCAGACCATCGGCCGCGCCGCCCGTAACCTCAACGGTATGGCCATCCTGTATGGCGACGTGGTGACCGACTCCATGCACAAGGCGATCTCCGAGACCGAGCGCCGCCGCGCCAAGCAGATGGCCTTCAACGAAGCCAATGGTATCGTGCCCACCGGCATCAAGAAGGAGATCCGCGAACTGATCGATGGCGTCTTCAACCCGGCCCAGGCGCGCAGCGAACTGATGGTGGCGCAGGAGCAGAAGAACTACGAATCCATGAGCGAGAAGCAGATCAGCAAGGAGATCAAGCGCCTGGAGAAGCAGATGCAGGAGCACGCCAAGAACCTGGAGTTCGAAAAGGCCGCAGCCGCGCGCGACCAGCTGCATGTGCTCAAGCAGCAACTCTTCGGCGCACCGGGCAGCGACACGGCGGCGGCGTAATCACCGCCGGCCCTGGAGGGGGCGGTATACAATGCCGCCACTTTATCGATATGGCAGCACGCCCCCTCTTCCATGACCACTCCTTCCGTTTCCCTCCCGGCCGAGCTGCTGGGCCTGATCCAGACCGCCCACCCTTCCTGGCACGCCGCCCTGCGCGCGGGCCTGGAGGCGATTGCCCAGGCCGATCCGGCCTACCTGGACGCCCTGGCCAGGGATGACTACCTGCCCACCGAAGGACGCCTGTTTGCCGCTTTCGAGCAACCCATGGACCAGGTGCGCTACGTGCTGGTGGGCGAAGGCCCCTACCCGCGCGCGGCCAGCGCCACCGGGGTGTGCTTCATGGATGGTGCGGTGGGTTCGCTGTGGTCCGAGAAGGGTCTGTCCAAGCAGGTCAATCGCGCCACATCACTGCGCAACTTCATGAAGATGCTGCTGGTGGCCGATGGCGCGCTGCAGGCCGGCAATACCAGCGGCGATGCGCTGGCCGGCATCTCGGCGCGGGCGCAGGCCGATGCCGGCGGCACCATCCAGACCCTTTCCGACCTGCAGGACAACCTGACCGCCCAGGGCTTCCTGCTGCTCAATGCCAGCCTGGTGTTCCGCGCCCATGTGGCGCCGGTCAAGGATGCGCGGGCCTGGAAGCCCTTCTTCGAAACGGTCTTGCGCGCCCTGGCCGCACATGGCCAGGCCCGGGGCACGGCGCTGCCCACGCTGGTCTTGTGGGGCAAGATCGCCGAGCAATTGCATAGCCTGCCGCTGGTGGAACAATTCCCCCGCGCGGTGGCCGAGCATCCCTACAACCTGAGCTTCATCGAACACAGCGGGATGCAGGCGCTGTTCGGCGCCATGCATCTGCTGAAAAAACGCGGCTAGAACTCTTCCCAGTCATCGGGGCCGCTCTTGGCCGGTGGCGCCTTGGGTGTGGCCGCATGCCTGGGTTGCGCGGCGGGTGCGGCTTGCAGGGCCGGTTTGGCGGCAGGCTTGGCCTTCAGGGCGGCCGGCTTGGGCGTGACGTTGACCGGGGCACTGCGGTGCGGTGGTGGCGGCGCCGATGCGGTCGCAGCGGAGGGGGGCGGCGTCACCGGTCGGGTACCACCGCTTTCATCGAGCTTGAATCCAGCCACCACGGCGGCCAGGTGCTCAGCCTGCTCCTGCAGGGACTTGGCGGCGGCGGCCGCTTGTTCCACCAGCGCCGCATTCTGCTGCGTGGCCTCATCCATGAGCGTGACCGCATTGCCCACTTCAGCAATGCCGGCGCTCTGCTCCTGGCTGGCTGAACTGATCTCGCCGACGATGTCGGTGACGCGCTTCACACTCGACACCACTTCCTCCATCGTCGAACCGGCCTGCGCTACCAGCTGGCTGCCGGTCTCCACCTTCTGCACCGAGTCATCGATCAAGCCCTTGATCTCCTTGGCTGCCGTGGCCGAGCGCTGCGCCAGCGAGCGCACTTCCGAGGCCACCACTGCAAAGCCACGGCCCTGTTCACCGGCGCGGGCGGCTTCCACCGCCGCATTCAGGGCCAGGATATTGGTCTGGAAGGCGATGCCATCGATGACGCTGATGATGTCGACCACCTTGCGCGAAGACTCGTTGATGGAACTCATCGTCTCCACCACCTGCCCCACAACCTGGCCGCCATGGACCGCCACGTCCGAGGCCGACACCGCCAGCTGGTTGGCCTGGCGGGCATTGTCGGCGTTCTGCTTGACGGTGGAGGTCAGTTCTTCCATGGCCGAGGCGGTTTCCTCCAGGGAGCCGGCCTGCTGCTCGGTGCGTGCAGACAGGTCCATGTTGCCGCTGGCGATCTCGCTGGAGGAGACCTTCACCAATTCGCTGGCACGACGGATATCCAGCAGCGTGCGCGAGATCTTGTCGGCGAAGTGGTTGAAGGCGCGCGAGATCTGCGCCAGCTCATCCTTGCCGCTGGTATCGAGGCGCCGCGTGAGGTCGCCGTCGCCCGAGGCAATCTCTTCCATGGCATTGCGCACCACGCCCAGACGGCGCAGCAGCCTGGTGATGGTGAAGGTCAGCAGGATGGCGGCGGCCACGATGGCCAGCACCGCCAGTACGGCCGAGAGCGTCATCAGGGCGCGGATGGCATGGGTGGCCTCACGATAATCCAGTGCCACCACCAGCGACCAGTCGGTGTTCTCGATGGGCTGGGTGAAGAGCAGATAGCGTACGCCACCGATGGTGGCGTCACCGCCCTGCTTCATGCCGGCCAGCGATTGCGCGCTCAGGGTCTGGTCCAGCGTGGAGACCGGCTTCAAGGCCAGCTCCTTGTTGGGATGGGTGATGATGAGGCCGTCCTTGCCAACGATGAAGGCAAAGCTGGACGGCGTGGGCTTGATGCCGGTCACCGTGCGCACCACGTTGTCGAGCTGCACGTCCGAGCCCAGCACCGCCTGCAGGCTATCCTTGCCCCCGATCGCTTCAGCGAAGGTCACCACCAGCTTGCCGGTGGTGGCATCCACATAGGGCGCGGTCAGCACCGGCTTGCCGGCCTCCACTGCCTGCTTGTACCAGGGACGCGCGGTGGGATCGTAGCCCGGCGGCATCGGGTGCAGGGCCAGCATGCGCTTGTCGGGATAGCCAATAAAGGCATCATCGAAGGCACCGGCTTCCATGGCGGCGGCGACGATGGGCAGCACGTCGCTCTGCTTCAAGGCCTGCTTCATGGCACCGGTGATGATGCGCTTGCTGCGGACCCAGTCGGAGATATTGGCCGCGTAGCTTTCGGTGAGTTGGCGCGTCTCGCCGGAAATGGCGTCCAGCGTATCGCTGCGTACCGTGTAGATATTGGCGGCGCTAAGGACGATCATGGCGAAGGCCACGATGAGAACGCAGATGACGATCAGTCGTGCGCGTAGCGAAGACAGCATGGTATTTCCCCCTTTTTTGCGGATGCGAAACTGAGCAAGCAGCAACACAAGCCTTTCCCTGAAATCAATATATCAGGGCTTTCTGACGACATGCTGCCAATTTTGATAGACAACCACACGATGGGAAATCAGGGAGTGAGGATTGCGCGAGGATTGTGGCATCCCGTCCCCTGTGAACATGACTGTAAACGACAAATCCCCGCAAAGGCGGGGATGGGGGCACTGCTGGCAAGGCACCGGATCATCTCGATCGGATCGACGGTGCCGGACTGCCCGATGATGCGTTTTCTTGCGGCTTTGCGCCGCCTGCGGTCCCGACGATACGGAACCGGTCTCTTCATTTTTTACCTCAGGCGCATCGGGCCTGGTATTGCTTGCCTGCCGAACACTGGCGGGCTCAGATCTGCGATTGCAGCTTCCAGACGGCGTGCAGGTGGCTGTTTTCCAGCTGGCGCAGGCGGTTTTCCAGGTCGACATGGTCAGCCACGCCTTCGAAGTAGGCGGCGTCTTGCAGTTCGGTGGCATCGTTGCGCACGGGCTTCAAGGCATGGGCCGAGATGACTTGCTGTACGGCAAACTTCACCAGTTCGACGAGCGAACGCAAATTGTTAGAAAAACCGGCATCCTTTGCCAATATACTCACGGAGTTCATGATGACTTCTTTCTGTTAAACGTTTGGGTGATTGAAGAATAAGGTCGCTCCCGGCTTTTGCAAAGCAACATTTTCCGACACCAATATAAGTTTTTCTTACATCATGCCCTCTCCGCTACCGCCCCTCAAGGCCCTCCGGGTATTCGAAGCGGCCGTGCGCACGCGCAGTCTGACGCTGGCGGCGCATGAACTCTTCATCACCCACAGTGCCGTCAGCCAGCAGATCAAATCGCTGGAAGAGCACTTCGAACAACCGTTGTTTTTACGTCAGTCGCGTGGCGTGGAACCCACAGAGGCGGCCCTGGCCTTCTATACCGAGGTCAAGGCCAGCCTGGATCGCATCGCCCTTGCCGCCGAACAACTTTCGCTGGCCGGCAAGAGCCGCGTGGTGCGCCTCATTGCCGCGCCGTCGGTGGCCATGCGCTGGCTGATCCCGCGCCTGTCGCAGTTCCAGATCGACAACCCGCGTATCGAGGTGCGGGTGACGACGACCATGTCGGAGTATTTCGAGGATGTGAAGGACCCCTTCGACGTCATCATCTGGCGCAGCCCGCTGGAGCGCAGCGGCTATGAATGCGAACGCTTCCTGGATGATGTCTCGGTGCCGCTGGCAGCGCCCCACTTCCTGGAAAGCCACCCGATCCGGGTGCCGCGTGATTTCGTCGAGGTGCCGCTGATCCACCTCTCCAGCCGTCCGGCGGCGTGGTCACAGTGGCTGAGCAAGGCTGGGGTGCCGGTGCGGCGCAAGATGCCGGGCACGGTCTATGAACATTCCTTCCTGAGCCTGCAGGCGGCGGCCACCGACCAGGGCGTGGTCATGGGGACGCTGGCGCTGGTGGAAGACGACCTGGCGCAAGGCCGGCTGGTGCGGCTGTTTCCGGAGATCGTGCTGCATGGGGAGGGTTACCACATGTTGTATCGGGGCAGCGCCGAGACCAATCCGGCCCTCAAGACCTTCATCACGTGGTTGAAGCAGATGGGACAGGCGTCCCCATTCGATCCGCAGCAGACCTGGCCGGCGGATTTCCCCGGCGAGTATTGAGCTTGCGAAGGCTGCGCCGGGGTGATACCTGCAGGGACGGCGCCCTCAGTCAGCCGACTTCAGCACATGCACCTTGCGGTCGGCGATGAGGTCCTTGGACTTCTCGCGGTAGTCGGTCATGTGCGGCAGGGTAAAGTGCAGGCGCAGCGCCTCTTCATCGACCCACTTCTCGACGAAGGCGAAGGTGTCCGGGCCCATCGGCGCCTGGTTCGGGCCGAAACCGTCGACATCCACCACCAGGCCATATTCGATACAGCCTTCCTCGGCACGCACGGCGGCCAGGTTGGCGCGGGCAATGGCGAGCAGTTGCTCGCGCTGGCCGGGCTTGGCGGTGATGATCGCGACGACGGTGATGGTGCTCATGCTGGTCTACTCCTCGGGGATGGTGATGGATCGCGCCGGCAGGACGCCGGCGCGCGGGCCACAAGCATACGCGATTTGGCCCGCCCCCGTGGCGCGCTGGCCGGGACGGTCAGTTCAGGCGGATCTTCTCCAGCAGTTGGGTGATGTTGTAACGCATCAGCGTCAGGTAGTCCGGGGCCGGTCCACCGGCCTTGGACAGCGCATCGGCATACAGCTTGCCACCGGGCGCAGTGCCGGATTCACGGGAGATCTGCTGCAGCAGCTTGGGGTTGCTCATGTTCTCGAAGAACAGGGCACGGATCTTCTCGCTGCGGATCTGGCGGATCAGGGTCGCCACCTCGCGCGCGCTGGGCTCGCTGTCGGTGGACACGCCCTGGGCCGCCAGAAAGCGTACCTTGTAATGCGCACCGAAATACTCGAAGGCGTCGTGCGAGGTGATCACCTTGCGCTTGGCATCGGGGATCTGCGCGAACTGGCGCAGCGCCCAGCCATCCAGTTCCTGCAGCTTGGCCACGTAGGCCTCGGCATTCTTGCGGTAGGCCTCGGCACCGGCCGGGTCCAGCTTGGCCAGCGCGGCGCTGATGTTGCGCACGTAGACGATCACGTTCTGCGGATCCTGCCAGGCATGCGGGTCGTCCTTGCCGTGAGGATCAGCGGCCCCGCCGTGGTCATGGTCATGCTCGTCCTCGCCGACGCGCTCGCGCGCCTTGATGCCGGCCGAGGCCACCACGATGGTGCCGCGATAGTTGGCCGACTGCGCCAGGCGCTCCATCCAGCCTTCGAAGCCCAGGCCATTGACCACCACCAGGCGGGCACGCGCGAGGGCCTTGATGTCGTCCGGGGCGGGCTGGAAGACGTGGGCGTCTTCATCAGGGCCGACCAGGGTGGTGACGGCAATGCGTTCACCACCGACATTGGCGACGATATCACCCAGGATGCTGAAGCTGGCCAGCACGGGAATGCGCTCGGCGGCCGAGGCCGACAGTGGCAGGGTCAGGGCCAGCGCCAGAACCGCCGCCAGCGCGGAGAAAGGACGAAACAATTTCATGCGGACTCCGGGAAAGGAAGCAAAAGGATTCAGCCTTGCAAGTGCGGCCGGCGCAGCAGGCGCGGCAGCCAGCCGCGCGGCGCCAGCAGCAGCGAGGCGGCGTACAGCACGCCGGCGCAGACGATGATGACCGGCCCCGACGGCACCGAGGCATAGTAGGAAATCAGCAGCCCCGCATAGCCGGCCAGCGCGGCCTGCACGACGCTGTTGCACAGCTGCGCTGGCAACGCGTCATGCCACAGTCGCGCCGAGACCGCCGGCAACATCATCAGGCCCACGGCCATCAAGGTGCCCAGCGTCTGGAACGAGGCCACCAGGTTCATCACCACCAGCATCAGGAATACCTGCTGGTAGATGGCGCCGCCGCTGCGGCCACCACCCACGGCCATGTAGGAAGGGTCGAAACTCTCCAGCAACAGGCCGCGATAGAGCGCCGCGATACCCAGCACGCTGACGCTGGCAACGCCGCCGATCAGGACCAGGCCTTCACTGTCCACGCCCAGCACATTGCCGAACAGGATATGCAACAGGTCAAGTTGGGTGCCATGACGCGAGATCAGGATCACCCCCAGCGCCAGCGCCACCACATAGATGGCGGCCAGGCTGGCGTCTTCCTTGAGTTCGGTATGACGGCTGATCCAGCCGGCGATGGCCACCACCAGCACCCCGGCGGCGAAACCGCCCACCGACAGCGCCGGCAGCGACAGGCCGAAGAAGATGAAGCCCACCGCCACGCCCGGCAGCACGGCATGGCTCAGGGCCTCGCCGAACAGGCTCATGCGACGCAGGGTGAGCAACACACCCAGCGGCGCGCTGCCCAGTGCCAGCGCGAAGGCGGCCACCAGGGCACGGCGCATGAAGGAGAATTCCTGGAACGGCTCGATGGCGAACTGGTGCAAGGAGGACCACAGGCTCATTGCGCAGCTCCCTTGGCCGGGGCGGCATGCGTGTGAGGATGGACATGGGCATGCCCGTGGGCGTGCTCATGCTCATGCGACAGCGCCAGCACCTCGGCCTCGCTGACCTCGCAGACATCGGCGTGCTCGTCGACGGCCTCGGCCATGGCGCGGGCGCGTTGCAGGTTGGCCTCGCACATGACCTCGTCGGTATCGCCCCAGGCCACCACATTGCGGGCCAGCAGCAGCGTCTGCGGAAAGGCGCGGCGCACCTGGTCGTGGTCGTGCAGCACCGCGATCACGGTCCGGCGCTCGGCATGCCAGGCCGAGATGATGCGCAAGAGGTCACCGGTGGTGCGGGAGTCGATGGCATTGAAGGGCTCGTCCAGCAGGATCACCTCGGCATCCTGCAACAGGATGCGGGCAAACAGCACGCGCTGGAACTGGCCTACCGACAGGCTCGACAAGGGTCGCCCGGCAAAGCCATCCAGGCCCACCGCCGCCAGGGCCTGATTCGCCCTTGCGCTCATGGCCGCATCGATGCCGCCCCAGTTGCCCTTGGCCTGCCAGTACCCCAGCAGCACGCAATCCAGCACCGAGATGGGGAAGCTGCGGTCGATCTCGGCCTGTTGCGCCAGGTAGGCGATGCGGTGCGCCTGCACATGGGTGATGACGCGGCCGTCATTGCAGCGCACCAGCCCCAGCATGCTCTTGAGCAGGGTGCTCTTGCCCGCCCCATTGGGGCCGACGATGGCGGTGAGCGAACCGCGCTCGAAGGCACCATTGACGTGGTGCAAGGCCGGATGGCGGCGGTAGCTGACGGTCAGGTTTTCCAGGGAAATGGCGGCGTTCATGTCAGCCCTCCCCCAGCGCCCAGTGCACGCCCAGCCACAGCAGCACCACCACGGGAAGAACCACCAGCACGCGCTGCCACCAGGGACTGGCGAGCACGCCTTGCTTGAACAATAAACGAGAGATAAGCGACACGGTGGGCAACCTGGCAAAAGAAGGCAACAGGGCCGCCGGCAAGGCCGGACGCCGCAAGGCGCCCCCTTGCGCAACCGAGTTGCAGAAACAGGGAAAGTCCGCATTATAATGCAACCCTGTTGCAGATTGTAACAACGCTGATTTTTTTGCTGCGCCGGGTTCACAATGCTGGGCCATCCACCGTGATCCGCTGCGCCCTCCTCCTTTCAACAAACACCAGAAAGCCGCCCATGCCACGCCTGTCCGCCCTGCCCCTGCTGCTGCTCACCCTGGCCTGCCTGCCCGCCGTCGCGGCCGACGAGGCCCACGATCACCACGGCAACCATCCGGCCCATGTACACGGCGTGGGCAAGCTCGATGTCGCACTGGAAGGCAATACCCTTACGCTCCACCTGGATACGCCGCTGATCAACGTGGTCGGCTTCGAGCATGCCGCCAGCAGCGGCAAGGACAAGGATGCCGTGCGCGCCGCCGCCAAGACCTTGCGCGAGGTCGGCCGCATCTTCGTCACCGATGCCGCAGCCCAGTGCAAGCCGGCCGAGATCCAGCTGGAATCGGCGGTCCTGGCGCCGGAGCTGCTCGGCGAGAAAACGCCCGCCAGCGCCCAGGACGCGGCCAGCGACGGCCATGCCGACCTGGACGGCGACTTCACCCTGGTCTGCGCCAGCCCCGGCGCGCTCAACACCGTGGACGTCTCCGGCCTGTTCGCCGCCTTCCCGGGCTTCCAGCGCATCGATGTGCAACTGGCCACACCCAAGAAACAGGGTGCCGTGCAACTGGTGCCGGGCAGCGCGGTCATCCCGCTGAACTGATTTCTCCTCCCCGTCGCGCTGGCGGCGGCCGGGCCGGCTGGAAGGCAGTCAGGCCACTGACAGCACAAGGGACTATCATCGCCCCACGTCGACGTTCCTGATCCGCCCTCCCGCCTTGCAATGACACTCACCTCCGCCCCTCTCACTGCGCCCGCCATCGCGTTGCGCGAACTCAGCTTTACCTGGCCCGGCCAGCCGCATGCGGCGCTGGAACTGGATCACCTGCAGGTGGCCAGCGGCGAGCATGTCTTCGTCAGCGGCAAGAGCGGCAGCGGCAAGAGCACGCTGCTGGCGGCCATCGGCGGCATCATCGTGCCCCAGGCCGGGCGCGTGGAAGTGCTGGGACAGGCCTTGCATGCCTTGCCGGCGGCAGGCCGGGACCGCTTCCGGGTTGATCACATCGGCTTCATCTTCCAGCAGTTCAACCTGCTGCCCTACCTCTCCATCATCGACAACGTGCTGCTGCCCTGCCAGTTCTCGGCCTATCGCAAGGCCCGCGCCCTGCAGCAAGGGGCCACGCTGACCGAGGTGGCGCAACACCTGCTGCGCACGCTGGACCTGGCACCGTCGCTATGGACGCGGCCGGTCACTCAGCTGTCGATCGGACAGCAGCAGCGGGTCGCCGCAGCACGCGCCCTGATCGGCCGCCCCGAGATCATCGTCGCCGACGAGCCCACCTCGGCGCTGGACAGCGACCGCCAGCAAGCCTTCCTCGACCTGCTGCAACACGAATGTGCGCAAGGCGGCGCGGCGCTGGTCTTCGTCAGCCATGACCTGCGCCTGGCCGAGCGCTTCGACCGCCTGCTGGCGCTGGAAAGCATCAACCGCGCCGCGCGCCACGAGGAGGCTGCATGAAGCTGCTGCTGCGCCTGGCCGCGAAAAGCGCCTGGAACCGCCGTTTCACGCTGGGCCTGATGCTGCTGGCCATCGCCCTGTCCACCACCATGCTGCTGGGCATCGAACGGGTGCGCCATGAGGTGCGCGCCGGCTTCTCGCAATCGGTCTCGGGTACCGACCTGGTGGTGGGTGCGCGCACCAGCCCCATCCAGTTGATGCTCTACGCCATCTTCCGCATCGGCGGCGCCACCAACAACATGGGCTGGGACAGCGCCCAGGCGCTGGCGCACAATCCCGCCGTGGCCTGGACCATCCCGATCTCGCTAGGCGATTCGCACCGCGGCTTCCCGGTGCTGGCCACCAATGGCGACTACTTCACCCACTTCCGCTATGGCGGCGGCCAGGCGCTGCAGCTGGCGCAGGGCCAGGCCTTCGCCGGGGTCTTCGATGCCGTGCTGGGCGCGGACGTGGCCGACAAGCTGCACTACAAGCTGGGCGACGTCATCATCCTGGCCCACGGCATGGGGGGCATGGGCCTGACCCAGCACGCCGACAAACCCTTCAGGGTGGTCGGCATCCTGGCCCGCACCGGCACCCCGGTGGACCGCACCGTCCACATCGGCCTCGATGGCATGCAGGCCATCCACCTCGACTGGGAAGGCGGCGCCCCCTTGCCGGGGGTGCATATCCCGGCCGAGTTCGTCAAGAAATTCAACCTCACCCCCACCAGCATCACCGCCGTCCTGGTGGGCCTGAAGAGCCGCGCCCGGGTGTTCGCCCTGCAGCGTGACATCGCCGACGGCAATGGCTTCAAGGAGCCGCTCATGGCCGTGCTGCCCGGCGTGGCGCTGGACCAGCTGTGGGACGTGGTGGGCATCGGCGAGAACGCGCTGCTGGTGGTCTCGGGCATGGTGGTGGTGGTCGGCCTGGCCGGGCTGGTGGCCGCCATCCTGGCAAGCCTGGGCGAGCGCCGGCGCGAGCTGGCGATCCTGCGCTCGGTCGGGGCGCGCCCGCTGGACGTGCTGCTGCTGCTGTCCATCGAAGGCCTGGGCGTGATGCTGGCCGGCGTGGTCACGGGCCTGCTGCTGCTGAGCGCCCTGGTATGGGCGTTGGGGCCGCTGCTGGCGCAACAGTTCGGCATCGCGCTGCAGCCTGCATGGCCAGCGGCAGGCGAATTACAATTGCTGCTCTGGACGGTGCTGGCCGGCATGTTCGCCAGCCTCCTGCCGGGGCTGCGTGCCTATAGGCTGAGCCTGTCCGACGGCCTCACGCCGAAAATCTGATTGGAAAGCATCACCATGAAAAGTCTCTACTGGATAGGCGGCATCGTCGCCGCTGGCCTGCTGGTGGGCACCGGGGTCCGCCTGATGGCCCACCACACCGAGGCCCAGGCGGCCACCGCACCCACAGCGCCGGCCCCGCAGGCGGTCCTGCCACCCGGCGCGCCCCTGGCCGGCGCCGTCCCTGGCGTGAGCGCACGCGCCGATGCCGGCAGCACCGTGCCGGGCGTGGCGGCGGCCGCCAGCGGCCAGTACCAGGTCGGCGATCACCTGCAGCAAAGCGCGACCGTGACCGACAAGCCCTACCAGGCCTCCGGCAAGGTGGTCAACGGCTACCAGGAAATCGCCTGGGAATCGCTCATCCCCAAGGACTGGGACCCGATGGCGCCCTTCAAGGGCCTCAAGCTGGACCAGCTGACCGACGATGATCCACGCGCCGACGCGGCGCTGTGGAAGGCCAAGAAGTACTGGAAGGAGGCCCCGGTGGACGCCAGCATGGAAGGCAAGCCGGTGCGCCTGCCCGGCTTCGTGGTCTCGCTGGACCGCGAAGGCGAGACGCTCAAGGAGTTCCTGCTGGTGCCCTACTTCGGCGCCTGCATCCATGTCCCGCCGCCCCCGGCCAACCAGATCATCCACGTGCGCAGCGCCAAGGCCATCAAGAACGTGCGGACCATGGATGCGGTCTGGATCAGTGGTGTCATCAAGGTGGAGCGCTCCGACTCCTCCATGGGCGCCTCCAGCTACAGCATGAAGGCCGTGAGCGTGGAGCCCTACCAGGCGCCCGATAATAGCTGACTGAGCGGCTGACAGAACATCTGACAGGGGTTTATCCCCAAACCTCCCTCCCGCTGCCCGGAAAGTGGCCTGACAGGCATCCTTATCCACACTTTCCGGGGGCAAGCTTGTGGACAAGCGCTTGACAAGCCTCCCAAGCCATTGATTCCAAACACTTTTCATTTCTCGCCATCAGTGCGTGCAAGCCCTGGGCAAGCGCGCGGGCGACGGCTGCATCGACGGACTTGTCCCCGACCATGATCAGGATATCCACATTTTTTGGTAGCAAGCCTGTGGAGAAACCTTGGGTAAGCGAGCCAAGGTATTGATTCAAAAGAAGATTTCCTTCCAGCACCGGCAGGAGGCAAAAAACAGGCAACAGCCCCCTGTGTCACAGCCCCAGGGACTCCCGCACGGATATCCACATTTTCTGGTGGCAAGCCTGTGGAGAAACACTGGGTAAGCTAGCCAAGGCATTGATTCGAAACAACTTTCCACCTCTGCAACAGGGGCTGGCAAAGCGGCTCGGAGGCTGTGTTCCGGCCCCCTTTTTGGGGTCTTTGCGCCTATTTGCGCGGGTGTTGCCCACATTGACACAGCTTGCCCGGGGATATCCACACATTTTGGTGGCAAGCCTGTGGACAAGCACTTGGCAAGCCAGGCAAGTGCTTGATTTTCATGGATTTTCCAAGCCGGATGCAAAGCGTGGCAGCGCTTGGGCCCGGTCACGGACTGGCGGTG
>JAFAMT010000473.1 GCA_019233085.1 Herbaspirillum sp. | reverse complement strand
AGGGTCGGCGCACGGTTGAGCATGACCGGGTGTTCGCGGATGACTTCTTCCAGGATGTCCCAGACCACCGGTTCCTGAGCTTCCACCAGCTTCTTGGCAGCCTTGATGGTGGTCGACAGACCCATCAGTTCCAGCTTGTTGAAGATGAAGGGCTTGAACAGTTCCAGCGCCATCAGCTTGGGCAGACCGCACTGGTGCAGCTTCAGCTGCGGGCCCACCACAATGACCGAACGGCCGGAGTAGTCCACGCGCTTGCCCAGCAAGTTCTGACGGAAACGACCGCCCTTGCCCTTGATCATTTCGGCCAGCGACTTCAGCGGACGCTTGTTGGCGCCGGTCATGGCCTTGCCGCGACGACCGTTGTCCAGCAGCGAGTCGACGGCTTCCTGCAGCATGCGCTTTTCGTTGCGCGTGATGATTTCAGGCGCGCGCAGTTCCATCAAACGCTTCAAGCGGTTGTTGCGGTTGATGACGCGGCGATACAGGTCGTTCAGGTCGGAGGTCGCGAAGCGGCCACCATCCAGCGGCACCAGCGGACGCAGTTCCGGCGGCAGCACCGGCAGCACTTCCATGATCATCCAGTCGGGCTTGATGCCCGAGCGCTGGAACGCCTCCAGCACCTTCAGGCGCTTGGCGTACTTCTTGATCTTGGCTTCGGACTTGGATTCCTTCAGTTCCTGACGCAGGGTTTCCGCTTCGCGGTCGATGTCGATCGAGCGCAGCAGTTCGCGGATACCTTCGGCGCCCATGTAGGCGACGAAGTCGTCACCGTACTCTTCGTACTTGGCGGCGTAGTCGTCTTCGGACATGATCTGGCACTTCTTCAGCGGGGTCATGCCAGGATCGGTCACGACGTAGGCTTCGAAGTACAGCACGCGCTCGATGTCGCGCAGGGTCATGTCCAGCACCATGCCCAGACGGGATGGCAGCGACTTCAGGAACCAGATGTGGGCGGTGGGGGAAGCCAGCTCGATGTGGCCCATGCGCTCACGGCGCACCTTGGCCAGGGTCACTTCCACGCCGCACTTCTCGCAGATCACGCCGCGGTGCTTCAGGCGCTTGTACTTGCCGCACAGGCACTCGTAGTCCTTGATGGGGCCAAAGATCTTGGCGCAGAACAGGCCGTCGCGCTCGGGCTTGAAGGTACGGTAGTTGATGGTTTCCGGCTTCTTGACTTCGCCGAAGGACCACGAACGGATCTTGTCAGGCGAGGCCAGACCGATCTTGATCGCGTCGAATTGTTCGTTTTGCTGGACTTGCTTGAATAGATCGAGCAGTGCTTTCATGTATCACTCCAGGTTGGCGTGAAAAAACTAAATTTACGTGTGGCCGGTTCACCCTGCTTAACCCTGTTCGCATCGGCGGGAGAGCCAGCGAAACCTCAGTTCCGTGGTGCCGCTCGATACCGGGACAGACCTCCCCAGCTTACTGCCGTACTTCGCTTGAATCTCTTGATTCGCTGATACTGAATTCTTGCTTCGCCGGAAACACCGGCGGGGTGCGCAGCCTGCGCCGCGCACCCCTTTACATCATTCGCGTTCCAGGTCGATGTCGATACCCAGCGAGCGGATTTCCTTCACCAACACGTTGAAGGATTCCGGCATGCCGGCGTCGATCACGTGATCGCCCTTGACCAGGTTCTCGTAGACCTTGGTACGGCCGTTCACGTCGTCGGACTTCACGGTCAGCATTTCCTGCAGGACGTAGGAGGCGCCATAGGCTTCCAGTGCCCACACTTCCATTTCGCCGAAACGCTGGCCGCCGAACTGTGCCTTGCCGCCCAGCGGTTGCTGGGTCACCAGCGAGTACGGGCCGGTGGAACGTGCGTGCATCTTGTCGTCAACCAGGTGGTGCAGCTTCAGGTAGTGCATGTAGCCCACCGTCACGGTGCGCTCGAAGGCTTCTCCGGTACGGCCGTCATACATGGTGACCTGGTTCTTCGACGGAGTCATGCCCAGCTGCTTGGCGACCGGATCCGGGTAGGCCAGGTCCAGCATGCGGCGGGTTTCCTTCTCGTGCGCACCGTCGAACACCGGGGTCGCGAAGGGCACGCCCTTCTTCAGGTTGGTCACCAGCTCGATGATTTCCTCATCGCTGAACTCGTCCAGCGCTTCCTTCTTGCCCGACTCGTTGTAGATGGTGGTCAGGAACTTGCGCAGTTCAGCCACCTTGGCATGTGCCTGCACCATTTCGCCCAGGCGCAGGCCCAGACCCTTGGCGGCCCAGCCCAGGTGAACTTCCAGAACCTGACCGACGTTCATACGCGAAGGCACGCCCAGCGGGTTCAGCACGATGTCGGCGGGGGTACCGTCGGCCATGTGCGGCATGTCTTCGATCGGCAGGATGCGGGAGACCACACCCTTGTTACCGTGACGACCGGCCATCTTGTCGCCAGGCTGCAGGCGACGCTTCACGGCCAGGTAGACCTTGACCATCTTCTGCACGCCCGGCGGCAGTTCATCGCCCTGGGTCAGCTTCTTGCGCTTCTCTTCGAAGGCCAGGTCGAACTGGTGACGCTTCTCGGCGATCGATTCCTTGATCGCTTCCAGCGCGTTGGCGATGTCGTCGTCGGCCGGACGGATGTCGAACCAGTGGAACTTGTCCAGGTCATCCAGGTAAGCCTTGTCCAGCTTGGTACCCTTGACCAGCTTCTTCGGGCCGCCGTTGGCGACCTTGCCGATCAGCAGGCGTTCCAGACGCTGGAAGGCGTCGCCTTCCACGATACGCAGCTGGTCGTTCAGGTCCAGGCGGTAGCGCTTGAGTTCATCGTCGATGATCTGCTGGGCGCGCTTGTCGCGCTGGATGCCTTCGCGGGTGAACACCTGCACGTCGATGACGGTGCCGACCATGCCCGAGGGCACGCGCAGCGAGGTGTCCTTCACGTCGGAAGCCTTTTCGCCGAAGATCGCGCGCAGCAGCTTCTCTTCCGGGGTCAGCTGGGTCTCGCCCTTCGGGGTGACCTTACCGACCAGGGTATCGCCGGCTTCGACCTCAGCGCCGATGTAGACGATGCCCGATTCATCCAGACGGGCCAGTTGGTTCTCGGCCAGGTTGGAGATATCGCGGGTGATTTCTTCAGCGCCCAGCTTGGTGTCACGGGCGACCACCGACAGTTCCTCGATGTGGATCGAGGTGTAGCGGTCATCGGCCACGACCTTTTCGGAGATCAGGATCGAGTCTTCGAAGTTATAGCCGTTCCAGGGCATGAAGGCCACCAGCATGTTCTGGCCCAGTGCCAGCTCGCCCATGTCGGTCGATGCGCCGTCGGCGATCACGTCGTGCTTGGCGACGCGGTCACCGATCTTGACGATCGGACGCTGGTTGATGTTGGTGTTCTGGTTGGAACGGGTGTACTTGATCAGGTTGTAGATGTCCACACCGACTTCGCCGGCTTGCGCCTCGTCGTCGTTGACGCGGATCACCACACGGCCTGCATCGACGTAGTCCACCACGCCGCCACGCAGGGCCTGCACGGTGGTGCCGGAGTCAACCGCCACGGTACGCTCGATGCCCGTGCCGACCAGCGGCTTTTCCGGACGCAGGCAAGGCACGGCCTGGCGCTGCATGTTGGCGCCCATCAGTGCACGGTTCGCGTCATCGTGCTCCAGGAACGGGATCAGCGAAGCTGCCACCGACACCACCTGGCCCGGGGCCACGTCCATGTACTGCACGCGCTCGGGCGAGACCAGGATGGTTTCGCCGGCTTCACGGGCCGACACCAGTTCATCGGACAGCTTGCCTTCGGCGTCGATGGTCGCGTTCGCCTGGGCGATCACGTAACGACCTTCTTCGATGGCCGACAGGTAGTCGATCTGGTTGGTGACCTTGCTGCCCTCGACCTTGCGGTACGGGGTTTCCAGGAAGCCGTATTCGTTCAGGCGGGCGTACAGCGCCAGCGAGTTGATCAGGCCGATGTTCGGGCCTTCAGGCGTTTCGATCGGGCAGACACGGCCGTAGTGGGTCGGGTGCACGTCGCGCACTTCGAAGCCGGCGCGTTCGCGGGTCAGACCGCCAGGGCCCAGGGCGGAAACGCGACGCTTGTGCGTGATTTCCGACAGCGGGTTGGTCTGGTCCATGAACTGCGACAGCTGCGAGGAACCGAAGAACTCACGGATGGCAGCCGAAATCGGCTTGGAGTTGATCAGGTCGTGCGGCATCAGGTTGTCCGCTTCGGCTTGGCCCAGGCGTTCCTTGACGGCGCGCTCCACGCGCACCAGGCCGGCACGGAACTGGTTCTCGGCCAGTTCGCCCACGCAGCGCACGCGACGGTTACCCAGGTGATCGATGTCATCGACTTCGCCACGGCCGTTACGCAGTTCGACCAGGATCTTGATGACGGCCAGGATGTCGTCATTGGACAGGGTCATGGTGCCGGTCAGCTCGTCGCGACCGACGCGACGGTTGAACTTCATGCGGCCCACGGCCGACAGGTCGTAGCGGTCTTCGCTGTAGAACAGGCCGTTGAACAGGGCTTCCACGGACTCTTCGGTCGGCGGTTCGCCAGGACGCATCATGCGATAGATCGCCACGCGAGCGGCGGTCTGGTCGGCGGTGTCGTCGGTGCGCAGGGTCTGCGAGATGTAGCCGCCCTGGTCCAGGTCATTGGTGTACAGCGTCTGGATCGCGGTGATGTTGGCTTCGCGCAGCTTGGCCAGCAGTTCCTCGGTCAGCTCGTCGTTGGCCACGGCCACGACTTCACCGGTGTCCGGATCGACGATGTTCTTGGCCAGCACGCGGCCCAGCAGGTAGTCCTCAGGCACGGAGATGTGCTTGATGCCGGCGGCTTCGATGTCACGCACGTGCTTGGCGTTGATGCGCTTGTCCTTGGCGACCATCACCTTGCCCGACTTGTCGGTGATGTCGAAACGCGCAACTTCACCACGCAGGCGCTCGGAGACGAACTCCATGTCGGCGCCATCGGCGTGCAGGTTGAAGTTGTCGAAGACGAAGAAGTTCGCCAGGATCTGCTCGGAGGTCATGCCGATGGCCTTGAGCAGGATCGTGACCGGCATCTTGCGACGGCGGTCGACGCGGAAGAACAGGATGTCCTTCGGGTCGAATTCGAAGTCCAGCCAGGAGCCACGGTAAGGAATGATGCGGGCCGAGAAGAGCAGCTTGCCCGACGAGTGCGTCTTGCCGCGGTCGTGTTCGAAGAACACGCCCGGGGAACGGTGCAGCTGGGACACGATCACGCGCTCTGTGCCGTTGATCACGAAGGAACCGGTGGTGGTCATCAGGGGCAGTTCGCCCATGTAGACTTCCTGTTCCTTCATTTCCTTGACGACCGGCTTGGTCGGCGATTCCTTGTCCAGGATCACCAGACGCACCTTGGCACGCAGCGGAGACGCGAAGGTCAGGCCACGTTGTTGGCACTCTTTGACATCAAACGGCGGAGCGCCCAGCACATAGGACAGGAATTCGAGGCGCGCAAAACCATTGTGCGACACGATGGGGAAGATCGACGTGAAAGCCGATTGCAGGCCTTCATTCTTGCGCTCCGAAGCAGTACGCTCGGGTTGCAGGAAATTCTGGTACGACTCGATCTGGGTCGCGAGCAGGAACGGAACGTTGTGGACGTTTGCGCGTTTCGCGAAGGATTTGCGAATGCGCTTCTTCTCAGTAAATGAGTAGTGCATGGACACTCCGTGAGTGACAGGAAGGATAGAGAGTTCAAGATTCGATCAAACCGCACGACTTGCCGGAAAAGCAGGCCCGGGTTATCGGCACTCAAATCTTCAAATGTCTACCCTAGTTTTTTGCTTCGTTCGCGCTTAATATTCCTGACAACGAACACTGCAGCGCATCATTCCACGAGCAAAAATAAGAAACGACAAAGGAGCCAAAGCCGAATCCCTTTTTCAAGGGATTCTGCACTTTGACTCCGGAGTAATGACTCGCCTTGGTAGGCAAGAGAATTACTTCAGTTCGGCCTTGGCGCCAGCTTCTTCCAGCTTCTTCTTGGCAGCTTCGGCGTCAGCCTTGGCAATGCCTTCCTTCACGGGCTTCGGTGCGCCGTCGACCAGGTCCTTGGCTTCCTTCAGACCCAGGCCGGTGATTTCACGGACGGCCTTGATGACGCCGACCTTGTTGGCGCCGACTTCAGCCAGCACAACGGTGAACTCGGTCTGTTCTTCAGCAGCAGCAGCACCACCAGCAGCGCCACCGGCGGCCGGGGCAGCCATAGCGGCAGCGGAAACACCAAACTTCTCTTCGAATGCCTTGACCAGGTCATTCAGTTCCATCACGGACAGCGCGCCAACGGCTTCCAGGATGTCTTCTTTGCTAATTGCCATTTGAAACTCCTAAATTTATTTCGGTAATAACATCAGATTGGTAGTGACGCGAAAGCGTCGAAACTGCAGAGCGGGGTCGCCTCAGGCGACCATACCTCATGCGGCTTCGGCTTCCTTCTTGACTGCCAGGGCAGCCAGAGCGCGCGCAAAGCCCGACACCGGAGCCTGCATCATGCCCAGAACCTGGGCCAGCAGAACTTCGCGAGACGGGATGCTTGCCAGCGAAGCCACAGCAGCCTTGTCCAGCTGCTTGCCTTCGTAGTTACCTGCCTTCACAACCAGCTTGTCGTTGGTCTTGGCAAAGTCCGACAGGACTTTGGCAGCGGCCACGGCATCTTCCGAGATCGAGTAGATCAGCGGACCGGTCAGTTGCGGGGCGAGGTCGGCAAACTTCGTGCCTTCGACAGCGCGACGAGCCAGCGTGTTTTTCAACACGCGCAGGTACACGCCTTGGGCACGCGCTTGTGCGCGCAGTTGCGTCAAGGAACCAACCTGGATGCCACGGTATTCGGCCACGACGATCGTTTGCGCAGTTGCAACCTTTGCGGAAACTTCGGCGACGACGGCCTTCTTGTCATTCAGATTGAGACTCAAGATCAACCTCCAAAAATAGTACTTGGCCACGACACAGGCATATGCCTGCTTGCCTTGCACCGGTTCGAACACGGCGTCCGACGTTTAGGAGTTCACTGCAGCATAGGGCAAAACCGAAAATGCTGCCTGAGACTACGAAACTTGCTCGGGGTCACCATCTGCGTTGGGTCAGCTGTTCTTGCGTCCAGCCATTTTTAACTTGGTCCGGCTTGCTGCTGCCGGCTTCCGCCCAACGGTCTTTGAAGGCCTGCCGTCATCATCGAAACAACGACGACAGCCCAAAGAGATGCCCGCTTCCTTGCGGAAACGGGGTCTATATTGCTTGCTTAGGCAGCCAGGGAAGTCTGGTCGACACGAACGCCAGCGCCCATGGTGGACGACAGAGCGATCTTGCGCAGGTAAACACCCTTGCTGCTGGCCGGCTTGGCCTTGTTCAGTGCATCGATCAGGGCCAGCAGGTTGGCCTTCAGATCGGCGTCGGAGAACGACTTGCGACCGATGGTGGCGTGGATGATGCCGGACTTGTCAGTACGGTATTGCACCTGGCCAGCCTTGGCGTTCTTGACGGCAGTTGCCACGTCCGGGGTCACGGTACCGACCTTCGGGTTAGGCATCAGGCCGCGGGGACCCAGGATCTGACCCAGGGTACCGACGATACGCATGGTGTCGGGCGAAGCGATAACGATGTCGAACGGCATGTCGCCGGCCTTCACGCGCTCTGCCAGGTCTTCCATGCCGACCACGTCTGCGCCAGCTGCCTTGGCAGCTTCAGCCTTGTCGCCAGAGGCGAACACGGCCACGCGAACGGTCTTGCCGGTACCAGCAGGCAGAACCACGGAACCACGAACGACCTGGTCCGACTTCTTGGCGTCAACGCCCAGCTGGACGGCGACGTCGATCGATTCGTTGAACTTCGCAGTGGCGAATTCCTTGATCAGGGAAACGGCATTGTCGAACGAGTAGGCCTTGGTACGATCGACCTTTTCCTTCATTGCCTTGACGCGCTTGGATACCTTAGCCATTACAGACCCTCCACCGTGATGCCCATCGAACGTGCGGAACCAGCGATGGTACGCACTGCAGCTTCCAGATCAGCAGCGGTCAGGTCCGGCTTCTTCTGGGTAGCGATCTCTTCCGCTTGCTTGCGGGTGATCGAGCCGACCTTGTCGGTATGCGGCTTGGAGGAACCCTTCTGGATACCAGCAGCCTTCTTGATCAGGATGGTCGCCGGCGGAGTCTTCATCACGAAGGTGAAGGACTTGTCCGCGAAGGCGGTGATCACGACCGGAATCGGCAGGCCAGGCTCGACACCTTGGGTCTGGGCGTTGAACGCCTTGCAGAATTCCATGATGTTCAGGCCGCGCTGACCCAGCGCAGGACCGATCGGGGGGGACGGGTTCGCTTTACCAGCTGGCACTTGCAGCTTGATAAAACCAATAATCTTCTTTGCCATGACGGCTCCTTATTGATTGAGTTTTAGCGCCGGTTCATCGGCCTTGCGGCGTCTTACTTTGGCTCCTCGGATTGCCGGATGCCGGACGATGTCTTGTCCGACGCGCTCCGACGGGCGCTGAATTTTTTAGAGAAAGCGGGATTCCCGGACGGGATCAGACTTTTTCCAGCTGGCCGAATTCGAGTTCGACCGGGGTGGCGCGACCGAAGATGGTGACCGAGACGCGCACGCGCGATTTCTCGTAGTTCACTTCCTCGACATTGCCGTTGAAATCGGTGAACGGGCCTTCCTTGATGCGGACCATTTCGCCCACTTCGTAGAGAACCTTCGGACGCGGCTTCTCGACACCTTCCTGCATCTGGCGCAGCAGCGAATCCACTTCGCGCTGCGGCAGCGGGGTCGGGCGATTCGACTTGCCGCCGATGAAACCGGTGACCTTGCTGGTGTTCTTCACCAGGTGCCAGGTTTCATCCGTCATTTCCATCTCGACCAGGACGTAGCCCGGGAAGAAACGACGTTCGGTGACCGACTTGTGGCCATTCTTCATGTCGACCACTTCTTCGGTCGGCACCAGGATCTGGCCAAACTGTTCTTGCATGCCGGCGCGATTGATACGCTCGGTCAGCGCGCGCTGCACGCTCTTTTCCATGCCGGAATACGCATGCACCACGTACCAGCGCTTTTTTCCGGCGCCTGAAACGCTTTGCGCACCAATCGGTGCGCTGTCTTGCGTGCTATCGCTCATGTTATTTCCAGCCCAAAATTACGTCGTACAACAAGAACTCGAGCAACTTGTCCGTGCCCCACAGGAAGATGGCCATGATCAGCACGAAGGCGAAGACGACGCCCGTGATCTGCATGGCTTCCTTGCGGGTGGGCCAGACGACTTTCTTGGTTTCCTGCACGGATTGCTTGGCGAAACCGACAAAGCCGCGGCCTTGCGCAGAGGTCCAGGCAAACGCCACAGCCACCAGCAGACCAGCTACCAGGGCGACAGCGCGCACCGGAGTCGACTGATCAGACAACACAAAAAAACCGACCACGCCTGCAACCACAGCCACGATCGCCAATGCGATCTTGATCTTGTCGTTGGAGGTGTTGACGGTTTGAACTGGCTGGCTAGACATATTTACTTTCAGTACCCTGCACCAGATTCGGTGGCAGGGGCGGAGGGCATCGAACCCCCAACCTTCGGTTTTGGAGACCGACGCTCTGCCAATTGAGCTACGCCCCTACAAAAACTCGCGATTGAGACACGAATGCCGCGATACGTTACGCACCGCGGCAAAGTGTTTTACAGCTTGATCTTAGTCGAAGATCTTGGCGACGACGCCGGCGCCGACGGTACGACCGCCTTCACGGATAGCGAAACGCAGACCTTCTTCCATAGCGATCGGGTTGATCAGTTGCACGGTGATCGACACGTTGTCGCCCGGCATGACCATTTCCTTGTC